>JABDLQ010000215.1 GCA_013002925.1 Gammaproteobacteria bacterium
CCCTGCGCATCGGCGGTTACCGCCATCTTGATCAACTCATAAACACCGTCACCGTGATGCTTTAGAGCACAGGTACCGACGATGGCGCCAGCGTGCCGGCCAAACAATACGCGGCCACCGTGACTCAGGATCTCCTGTTCCGGATTTTGTAGTACTTTTGTGTCGATCGCCTCAACGACGAAATACCGTTCCAGCCACTCCCGGTTTAACCGTTCAAACCATCCCTTCAGCGCGGGTGAGTACTGTACGATTTCCAGGGGTGTTTGCGTGTCGCCGTTTATCATCGGCACAAAGCCGGAGACGGGCATAGTTCACTGCGAGCATCTTGCATAGTGCACCCAACACCATTTACTGCGGCCGTACTGCACACCGCTTTTTACCATTATTTCAAATGCACCCGGGCGAACTTGCGCTTACCCACCTGCAAAACAAAGTCTGCGCCTTTTGCGATCATCAGCGCCGGGTCCGCTACTTTTTCTCCATCAATACGCACGGCACCCTGGCGCACCATGCGCACCGCTTCCGATGTACTGCTGGCCAACCCTGCACCGCGGGCAACGTGCGCCACGCCCATTTCATCGCCGCTGCACTCAATAACTTTCTCGTCAATCTCGTCCGGGATAGCGTTTTTTTGAAAGCGTTTGATAAAGGACTCCCGGGCTTTGCCAGCAGCCTGTTCGCCGTGAAAGCGTGCCGTAATCTCGATTGCCAATTCAAACTTTATGTCGCGGGGATTGGCTCCCTGTGCAATCGATCGGCGCAAACCCTCGATATCGGCAAGCGGTCTGAAACTCAACAACTCAAAGTAGCGCCACATCAGTTCATCGGACAGCGACATCACTTTGCCAAACATCTCATCAGGAGGTTCGTCGATGCCAATGTAGTTATCCAGTGACTTGGACATCTTTTTGACACCATCGAGCCCCTCCAGTAATGGCATGGTAAGAATCACCTGTGCATCTTGCCCGTATTGGCTTTGCAACTGGCGCCCGACCAGCAGATTGAATTTCTGATCGGTACCACCGAGTTCGACATCAGCGCGCAACGCAACCGAGTCGTAACCCTGTACCAGGGGGTAGAGAAACTCATGAATTGAAATGGGTTCCCCACTGGCGTAGCGCCTTGAGAAATCATCCCGCTCCAACATGCGGGCAACCGTGTGCTTGGCCATCAGGTGCACCATGTCGGCGGAGCTCATTTTATGCATCCAGCGGGAATTAAAATCTACAACGGTGCGATCGGGGTCCAGAATCTTAAACACCTGGTGTTTGTACGTCTGGGCGTTTTCCGCAATCTCATCGGCGGTCAGTGGCGGCCGGGTGGCGCTCTTGCCGGTAGGATCGCCAATGAGCCCGGTGAAGTCACCGATCAAAAAAATTACCTCATGTCCCAGCTCCTGGAACTGCCGCATTTTATTGAGCAGCACCGTGTGCCCGAGATGTAAATCAGGTGCCGTCGGATCAAAGCCGGCCTTGACCCGCAGGGGCCGGCCTTTTTTCAACTTTTCAACAAGCTCGGATTCAACGAGAATTTCATCGGCACCCCGATGCATTTCCGCCAGATGGTGTTCAAGCTCCAAGCCGATCTCCCTTTTTTGAGTTAATGGTTTTATGAAAACAGCCTCACTTCCGGGCCCGCGCACAATGCTACCCGAAACTGCACGTGCATGAAGCCTCTTGAACTTTGATCACGCGTTTCCCTTACTCAAAAGAAAAGAATCATAGATTTTTGTGGCAAAAAACGAATAAAACATTGACGAATAAGAGGTTACACGGTATTTTACCCGCAAATTCTCAGTTAATGGGAACCGCCGGATGCCGCGGATCAAACGCCGAATAAAACAAGATTACAAATCGCTGGGGCAATTACGCAACGCCAGTGCCAGAAAAACTCCCCCCTCTTCACGCCGCGGTCGCTGGTTTCTGGTCGGGGCGCTGGTGCCGTTGACGGTTGCAGCTGCTGCAATCTGGCAATCGCAGACGAACATCGAACAACCGCAGACTTTGCAAACGGCCACGGTCATTCCAACAATTCCTGCAACCATAGCACCAGCCACTGAGGACGCGCACATCGTGCTTAGCCTGCCGGCGCCACTCCCGGCCCCCGACATCGCTGCGCAAAACGACCACATGCCGCCGGGAGAACAGCTCACGCTCGAAATCCGGTCAGGTGACACGCTCGATGAACTGTTTCAGGACAACAAGCTCTCACGGGCGGATCTTGCGCGCATTCTGAAGCTGCCCGATGCACGCTCCGCACTAACAGTGCTGATCCCCGGCGACACAGTTCAGATCCGCCATCAGGATGGCCGCGTACTCGAATTGGCGCGCAAGCTTGATACCGTAAAAACTCTGACAGTCAGCGCAACGGATGACGCTCCGCAGAAATTCGCTGCGCGCATTATCGAACGACCCGTAGAAATCCGAACTCAGCACGCCAACGGTACTATCGACTCGTCATTATTTTTGTCGGCGCAGGAAGCCGGCATCAGTGACACTCTCATCATGAACCTGGCGGGTATTTTTGCCTGGGACGTGGACTTTGTGCTGGACATTCGACGCGGCGACACGTTTGCCCTGGTGTACGAAGAGATTTGGCAGGACGGGCATTTCTTAAAAAACGGAGAAATTCTGGCCGCCGAGTTTCAAAATAATGGCACGACATTCAGGGCAGTGCGATATGCGGATCCGGACGGCAAAACCGGTTATTTCACACCAGATGGTCTTAACGTCAAAAAAGCATTTTTGCGCGCGCCGATAGCCTTTACGCCGCGCGTAACATCGCGCTTCAATCCCAAGCGGTACCATCCCGTGCACAAAAAAGTGCGACCTCATCGTGGCGTAGATTATGGTGCGCCCAGGGGCACCCCGATAAAAGCCGCGGGTGATGGTAAAGTCATTTTTCGTGGGCGCAAAAACGGTTATGGCAACACGATTATTTTGCAGCACGGTGGCAACATCACAACGCTGTACGCCCACATGTCAAAATTTAACTCCAAAGCTCGAAACGGCCGACGGGTAAAACAGGGACAAATAGTGGGCTACGTCGGCAGTACCGGCACGGCCACCGGCAATCACCTCCATTATGAGTACCGCTTGAACGGTGTGCATCGCAATCCCCGCACTGTGAAGCTCCCGCAGGCCAAACCGGTCCCGACCAAATACAAAGACGATTTTCTCGCTTCGACGCGACCGCTGATAAACCATCTTGAAGTGGTTTCCAAAACCCAGCGCCTCGCCCGCGCCGACTAAGCGGCCAGTGAACGCTCTCTACCTGGGGATGATGTCAGGCACCAGCCTCGATGGTGTCGACACCGCCCTGGTAGAATTTGATGCGGATGGTGGCACCCGTGTTGTGGCGGCCCAAACCACACCACTACCTGAACCTCTGCACGCTCAGATGCATGCCATTATCAATGAGCACAAACCCTGCGAACTGCCGCAGTTAGGTGCTCTTGATATGCAACTCGGCACCGTGTATGCCGAAACGGCACTGCAACTATTGACGCATGCCGGAATTGACGCGAGCGCCGTAACAGCGATCGGCTGCCATGGTCAGACCATTCATCATGCTCCCGACGGCGAGCACCCGTTTACACTTCAAATTGGTGATGCCAACCGCATTGCCGCCATCACCGGCATCACCACTGTGGCTGATTTTCGCCGGCGTGATATGGCGTTTGGTGGACAGGGCGCACCCCTTGCATGCGGTTTTCATGCAGCTATTTTTTCCGCCGATGACGAGGACCGGGTCGTATTAAACCTGGGTGGCATCAGCAACATCACTGTGCTGAACCGCAATCAGGAGGTGCGCGGGTTTGACTGTGGACCGGCCAATGCCCTGCTGGATGCGTGGATCAAACAACACAACAATGCAACTTATGACAAAGAAGGCGCCTGGGCGGCGGGCGGCGCAGTCGATCAGGAGTTGCTCACTCGTCTGCTGGCTGACGAGTATTTTGAACGCAGTCCACCAAAAAGCACCGGCAAGGAACATTTCAGCCTGGGTTGGCTGACCGGTCATCTACTGAATCTTGCAATACCACCGAATCCACAGGACGTGCAAAGCACATTGGCAGAACTCACAGTAACAACTATTGCCGCTGACATCCGGCGCTATGCGGGCAGTTGTCGCAGATGCATCGTGGCTGGCGGCGGAGCACACAACAGTGATCTGTTGGAACGGCTGACCCGGCAGCTCGAACCAGTCGTCGTCCAGTCCAGTGAACATTTCGGTGTGTCTCCGGATTTCGTCGAGGCAGCCGCATTTGCCTGGCTGGCCAGCCGGACGCTGGCAGGCGAACCCGGCAATGTGCCCACCGTCACCGGTGCACAGCGGTCGACAATACTGGGCGCTATCTATCGGGCGTAAAAAAGGCGGCACCTGCACAGGTAACCGCCAGTCTCGTGAGTAGTCGTGGTGATCAAAACTTCAACCGAAACCCGAAAAACAGTGCATCCGCGGTGTCGTCGTCAAACTCAAACCGGTCCCATTCTCCGGTCAGTGAGAATCTGTCGGAAATATCTGCCTGCAAACCAACGCCGTAGAAAAGATCTTCTCCTTCGGTCGCCAATGTTGCCGAGTAATTGCTGAACTCCGACTGCCATATAAACAGGCCGCCGCGCGCCATTGCCGCCAGGTTTCCAGTCAGGGGTAAGCGAAACACGGCGGCAACCGTGGCACCATCCAGACTGGCATCTGCGCGCCCGAATGGTGATGAAATTTCAAACTCGCCAAGATTTAAATAACCCGCCTCGAACGCGATATTATTACCAAAGTCCAGACCCACGTTAGCACGCACTGCGGTGGCGCTGTCTTCGAGCGCCACACCGGCTATGGGTGTGTCCAGCTGGGTGCGACCGATGGCTCCGTCGACATAAAGCCCGCTGTCCGCGTACACGAGTCCTGTTATTAACAACAGAAAAATTAACGACAAGCCCCAGATAACGATCCTTGAATGCCCGTGCATGATGCTCTCCTTCACGATGTCCCGAAACGGCCTGCCAATGACGGCACACGGCAGGACTTGCTACAGGATTTATAATGACAGGACACCCATGAACACAGACTGAACGAACCCTGCCTTTTAGTTGGAAAGGCCCATGATGTTGCAGCCACTCATCTCACGTTCAGCTGGGGTTCAGCCTGGAGAATTTTTACGTGATCTCGAGCAAAAATGATCTGCGATTGTCACTGCGCAACCGGGATAGCTAATGGGTCGTGTCAGCGTGACTGCAGATGCGTC
>JABDLQ010000240.1 GCA_013002925.1 Gammaproteobacteria bacterium
ATATGCGCGCGTGATGTGTTTCAGGAAATCGCAGCGCGCTACAACTTTTCTCTTTGCGAAGCTGATCTTAAAGTTGCTGTGAACGATCGCTTTGCTGACTGGGATGAGCCAATACATGACGGTGACAAGCTGGTTTTTATTCCACCGGTATCCGGAGGCTAGACATGTTTGACCTGAGCCCGGCGCCGCTCGATGCGGCCACCCTGCGGCGGCAACAAATGGCGGATGCATCAGGCGGATTTGTATGCTTTGAAGGGTGGGTGCGCAATCATAATGACGGTCGTGACGTGCGTGGTTTGCAGTACGAAGCCTACGAGGCGCTTGCGCTGAGTGAAGGCCAACGCATCATTGACGAGGCGCTGCAGAAGTTTGCCATCCGCTCGGCACGCTGCCAGCATCGCATCGGCGCGCTGGAGATCGGGGAATTGGCAGTGTGGGTGGGCACCGATGCAGCGCATCGCGACGCGGCTTTCAAGGCCTGCCGCTACATCATCGACGAAGTAAAAAAGCGCGTGCCGATCTGGAAAAAAGAACTCTATGCCGATGGCGATACGACCTGGGTAGACTGCCGTGAACAGGAGACCTGAAACGCGAGCCCATACGCGCGAGGTCATCGCTCGGATCTGCAACTGCATGCCCGCGGTTTCAGTTGCTAAATTACAGGGCCCATTGTTCCAAGCGGTGCGTCCAGGTCATCGGGTGGCACGGTAAACCAGGCGGGGCCGCCGGGTGTGATGTACAGGCAGTCTTCCAGTCGCACGCCAAATTCATCAAAATCATAGATTCCGGGTTCATTGGAAAAACACATACCCGGTGCCAACCGTGTCTTTTCACCCTGCACAAAGTTAACGGGTTCATGGCCGTCCATACCAATACCGTGCCCGGTCCGATGACTGAGCCCCGGCGTTTTGTAACCGGGACCATAGCCTAATGACTCATACCAGGTGCGCACCGCATCATCGACGCTGCCAGCCGGAGCACCGGGAACGGCAGCAGCAAAGGCGATCTCCTGCCCCTGCCGAACCTGTTCCCACACCTGGCGCTGACGTGTGGATGGGGCGCCGAACACAAAAGTGCGCGAAATATCACTTTGATACCCGTGCACTGAGCAACCACAGTCCATCAACACTATGTCGCCTTTTGCAACGGCTTTTTGTTGTGCGGTTCCGTGCGGATAGGCGCTGGCCGGCCCCACCAGCACCAGTGACCAGGCACGCGCACCGCCAAGCTGCGTTTGCGCTGTGTTCATCAGCGCCTTGATATCGCTACCCGTCATGCCGGCGGAAATCTGTGCATGCACATGGGCATAGGCCTGCAGGGTTACTTCGCTGGCGATGCGCATCAGCCGCAACTCCGCGACGGACTTGTACATGCGACAGCCACGAGTCACTGCGGTGGCCGCCGCCAGTTCAAACCCCGGCAGTGCTTTGGTCAGACCATCGGCCACAAAATAGCGCACCGTTTCTTCGAGGCCGATGCGGCCTGTTTGCAGGCCACGGTCGGCCAGAAACTCCCGGGCTTTGTCAAACGGGCTTTCATGTTCATGCCAGGTGCGTACATCATCGCCAAAGGCCATCGATTCGCGGACGCTGGGTTGTTCAAAAAACGGAGTAATAACCCCGATCTCGCCAACAGCCGGAATAACCACGGCGGTCAGTCGTTCACTGCGCCACCATTGGATTCCGCTGAAATAGCTCATCGCCGAACCCGGCTCCAGCACCAGCGCATCCAGATCGTGCGCCTGCATCAGCTGCTGCGCCCTGGCCACACGCGCTTTGCGTTCATCTACCGTGATCTGCACCGCATCGGCGGTAATCACAGCCAGCCCGTTATCAGCAACCGGCGGCGCCGGTAGCGATGAACAGGCGGTCACCAGTGGCGCGGTGAAACTCGCGGCGCCCATGGCCTTTAAAAAACGCCGCTTGCCTTTGTTCACGGCGCTACCCCGCCTGCATATTGGCGATGAATGCATTGGCCTCATCAATGGCGCGCTGCATGTCCCGGATCAGCGTATCCACCTGCGTCTGCAAGACAGACTCCTGGTCACGCAGCGCCGCCAGGGCCCGCGCATTCAGGCTGTGTTTCAGAAACAGGACGTTATCCCGCAGCACCAGCATGACCGGATCGACACGCTCGCGTGCAGTGCGCATACGATTGCGCAAATCCGCGTAGCGTCGCCGCGCAAGCTCGAGCTTCGTCGTTTGATCGGCACGTAGTTTTGCGCTGTTGTACTGGGCCAGTTCCGCTTGCCATTCGTCGAACAGGTCCGCACTGACCCGATCTATGCTTTCAAGCCGCTCATCAAGTTCTTCGGTCGCCTCCTCAGAGCGGGATACCGCACGGCTTAACTCCTGATATTTGTCTTCAAGATCACCACCGTCATAGCCGATCAGGGAACTGAGTTCCGAGTAGGCCGAGACCAGTGTATTGCGGGTTTCCTGCTGTGCATCGCGAGCATCTTCAACCCGATCTACGAGGATATCCCGCTTGTGAATTCCGACTTTCTCGAGCGCCGAATATTTGACCGTAGTGCACCCGGAAAAGCCCAATGCGAGCATCAGCACAAACAGCGTCCGCAGCAATCCTGAAAAATTGTGACGACCTTGGAAAATCGCGCTGGCCTGTGTCATCTTATGCATACTGAGGTCTACTTGGGTGGCGCCGTTTGCGGTGAATGCGATTATACAAAAACTCTTGCCATTAGTACTGCCGTTGATCAAAAAGAAGCGTTCGTGGGCAGCTTTGATTGCCGTCGCGGGTATCAGCTTCATTGCCACCGGCCAGATACCACTGGAAATCGATCGTCTGTGGAAAGAACCGCGTGAATTGCTCGTCGATCGTGTCAGCGCAGCGCGTGACAGCCAGCAGGAAGCCGCTGAAGAATTTCGCGATGCGTTGACGCAGTTCAAGGCTGTCACCGGGTTTTCCGGAGGCGACCTTGAGAGGCAATATAATAAGCTTAATAAAGCCTATAAAGACAGCAAAGATGCGGCCGGCGACATCACGCGCCGGGTTGACCGGGTGGTAGCGGCCAGTAACCGGCTGCTTACCGAATGGCGCGCAGAACTTGGCGATTACAACGACCCGCAGCTCAAACGCCTGGCCGAGCAACAATTTGACGAAACCCGTCAGCGGGCGGAACTGCTGATCGCGTCCATGCGTAAAACTGAACAGACCATGCAGCCGGTGCTGCAGTCTTTTCAGGACCAGGTGCTCTATCTCAAACACAATCTTAATTTGTCTGCTATTGCATCACTGGATGAAGAAGCCACCATGATTCAAAGCAACGTTGATATGCTCATTGCCGAAATGGAAACCTCCATTGCTGAAGCGGACGAGTTTATCCGCATCATTCTTGCCAGGGGATAGTGCAATTCCCAACCATTTGTAATTCGCGACGCCTGTTTGCCGGCACCGGATAGTTTGGCGACTGACATCATCGGACAATCACCTGACACAAGAGCGTGTTACCCTATACAGCCTATGGAAAGTTTGCCTGCCATGACGACAGAGATTGCGCTGGTTCTGAGCATCGTCGTCTTCACCGTTTTTTTATTTGCCTCTGAACTTTTGCGCATCGACGTCACGGCGATCCTGGTCATGACGCTGCTGGGTCTGCTGATTTTTATCCCGGGTCTCGACACGCTTATCAGCCCCGATGTGCTCTTTGCGGGGCTCTCCAGTAATGCCGTTGTGTCAATTATTGGCGTTATGATAATTGGCGGCGGTCTCGAAAAAACCGGCGTAATGGATCGGGTGGCCTGGGCAATCATGCGCTATGGCGGGAAAGCTGAATCGCAAATCATTGCCCTGACCTCTGGAACCGTGGCCTGCATCTCAGCGTTTATGCAAAACGTCGGTGCTACTGCGCTGTTTTTGCCGGTAGTGGCACGAATTTCATCGCGCACCGGGTTGCCCATGTCACGATTGGTGATGCCAATGGGGTTTTGCGCCATCCTCGGCGGCACCATGACCATGGTGGCATCCAGCCCCCTCATCATGCTCAATGATCTACTCAAAGCGGCTAACCAGGGGTTACCGGAAAACCAGAAAATCGAATCCTTCGGCCTGTTTGCAGTGACCCCTGTCGGTCTGTCACTGGTGGCGGCGGGGGTCATTTATTTTATGTTTTTTCGCCACATCGTTCTGCCACGCGACAAACAAAAAGTCGGTGCGCGTGGTGCCGGGACGGTGCGCTATCTGCGCCGACTCCATGGGGTCGATGCGGCGGTGCGCGAGGTTGAGGTCCCCCCGGGCAGCCCACTGGTGGGGCGCGACATCAAGAGCGTCCAAAGAGAGTTCGAAGTGCGTATCGTAGCCTCACGCTATGCGGGCAAAGTCCTCGTCGCGCCTCCGATTGAAGCTCCGATCGCCGCCCCGGCCACGCTGGCCGTCATTGCACAGCACGATGAGCTGAAGCAGTTTATTGAAACGAACCGCCTGGTTTTGCGACAAAAACTGGTTGAATTTCGTCATTTGCTGGCGCGCTCGATTGCCGGTGTGGCTGAAATCGTAATTCCTCCGGATTCAAAGCTCATCGGAGAAACCGTGCGCACCACGCGCATGCGCATGGCGTACGGCTTGAGTCTTTTATCAATCTACCGTGGTGACAAGGCAATTACCCAGAAACTCCAGGATGTCCCTTTCATGGCCGGCGACACATTGCTATGCCATACCCGCTGGGAAAACCTGGTGCGACTGGAAAATGATCGGGATTTTGTCATTGTAACGACCGACTATCCACGCGAAGAACGGCATCCTTACAAACTCACGTTGGCCCTGATGTTTTTTGCGATGTCACTGGGCCTGATCCTGTTTACGAACATTGTGCTCCCGGTTGCCCTGCTTGCCGGAGCTGTCGGCATGATCGTTACAGGTGTTCTGACCATGGACGATGCATACGACGCGGTGAGCTGGAAAACGGTGTTTTTACTGGCCGGATTGCTACCTCTTGGTCACGCGGTTGAAACGTCCGGCACGGCCAATTACCTGGCGCTGCATGTGCTCGACTGGGTGGGTGACCTGCCCAACTGGGCCTTGCAAGCGCTGATTGCCGTCATTGCCGCCGCCTTTACATTGGTCATATCCAACATTGGCGCAACCATCATCCTGGTACCGATTGCAATCAATGTGGCGTTAGCCAGTGGTGCCGACCCTGCCATGTTTGCACTTACCGTCGCCATTTCGACCTCCAATTCCTTTCTGATCCCGACGCATCAGGTCAACGCATTGATCATGGGCCCCGGCAATTATCGCGTGTCTGACTTTTTACGCGCCGGCAGCGTCATGACGATACTTTTTCTGGTGGTGTCACTGGTGGCCCTGAACCTGGTCCACTAAGCATCGCAGCACCTCGTTACCGAATACCGGTGTACTCTCGCTCCATACCACGATGGTAAACCCCGCCCGCCGTGCTGCGCGGTCCAGAACTAACGCGTGCGCCACCCTCAAGATACTGGCAGCGGACAAGCTGTCTGATGTTACGCGGCGCCAATTTCCTGACACCGCTCTTGCCCGACATTGACCGCGTCCCTGGCATATGCAAGGCGTGCGCAGGTCTACCTGTGATCCGCTGTTGTCGTGATCAGGATTTTATTCTGCACGCGGTGGGTCAAAGCCCGAAGACAGCAGGCACAACCAACAGTGATATTAGCGACACCACGATCACGCCAATAATATTCAGAGCGATCCCGGCGCGCACCATTTCGGGTATGGTGATCTTGCCGGTGGAAAACACAATGGCATTTGGCGGGGTCGCGACGGGCAACATGAATGCGCAACTGGCGGCAATAGTCACCGGCACCGTGAGCACCAGTGGTGGTACCCCGGCCTGTAGCGCAATGGCTCCCATGACCGGCAGCAACGTTGCAGTGGTGGCAAGATTACTCGTCAGTTCCGTCAGAAAAATCACCATTGTTACCGCTGCTATCACCAACACGGCGATGCCAAAAACAC
>JABDLQ010000260.1 GCA_013002925.1 Gammaproteobacteria bacterium
GCATATGACGCTGGATGAGCGGATGTGGACCGGGGGCCCAATGGTCACGGGCAAACCATTATTTTACAGGCACGCCGTGCGGCCGGTACGTGGCTGGCGTGACGATGGTCTGGATGTAACCGCGGCCGTGCAGGAAGTGGATCACAACGCTGCGGAGCCTGGCGATCTGCATCCACGGTATTTAGGCAGGCTTGATCGCCAACGCGCCGTGACGCTCGAGTTTGATAAGCCACTGGACACTTATAACAAACATGGGCACAACAACCCTGTGCTGTTGGCGGACGGATGGGTTGAATACCCGTATTCGCAAACTGTGTTTGCCGCGTGGCAGGCCGATGAGAGGTATTTTGCACCGACACTGGAAGCAGCTGGTGCTGATGGCCAGTGGCATACGGTGTATCCCAGTTTTGGGTACCCGGCAGGTATGCCACGGCAAATGAGCGTGCCTCTGGAGGGGCTCCCGCAGGGCACTCGCAAGCTCAGAATCCGTAGTAATTTGCAGATTTACTGGGACCGATTGGCGGTGATTTATCCGCAGGAACCGGCAGATGGTGTCATCCGGACCGAGCTTGGGCTACAGCGTGCGACCGTGTCCCAAAGCGGTTTCGCCAGACGTACGAACGGATCCCAGCAGCGACCACAGTATGATTATCAGGACCGCGTACCGTTTTGGGACACACGTTATCCTGCCGGCTACTACACGCGTCTTGGCGATGCACTACCTCTGGCTCAGAAAGTTGATGGTGCGTTTATTGTGATTGGCCCGGGTGAAGAAGTGCAGCTTGATTTTCAGGCGCTGCCGCCCGGACCCGATGGCTGGACACGTCGTTACGTGCTCTACACCGCCGGTTATGCCAAAGACATGGACATGTATACGCAGGACTCTGGCACCGTGGGGCCTCTACCGCTGTCACCCACGGCCAATCATGCTCTTCATGAACAATACAACACCAGGCATCGGCAGGGATTTTGATCCATGAATGACACACCACGCAAGCGCTATGTTCCGGCGGTCGGACCGCGTTTGAAGAAGCTGCTGATGGCAATTTTCGTGGTGTTCGCCCTGTTGCTCGTCAATGCCGTTTACCTGGGCTCCGTTACGCTGGTGGAATGGCTGAGCGGTGAGACCTATCAAAATTATTTTTATCAATATATGTTTCTGGCGCATTTGTTCCTGGGCTTTCTGGTGCTGTTGCCGGTGATCATCTATGGCATCATTCATATTAAAAACGCCCGCAATCGGCCGAACAAACGTGCGATAAAAGCAGGCTATGCCCTGTTTGCAACGGCCTTGTTGTTATTGTTTAGCGGAGTGACTCTCACCCGTGGTTTGCCCGTGCTCGAGATCAGGGATCCCGCTGTCCGCGATGGTGCCTATTGGCTGCATGTTCTGACTCCGGCTGTCATTATCTGGCTGTTCATCATGCACCGACTGGCGGGGCGACGCATCAACTGGCGCGCCGGTGCCTGGGTAGGCGGTAGTGCTGTGCTGCTGGCATTGGTGGCCCTGGCAGTGCAGACCCGTGATCCACGCCAATGGAACACGGTCGGGCCTGCAAGCGGTGAACAGTATTTTTTCCCGTCACTGGCACGTACGGCCACCGGTAACTTTATCGACGCGCAAGTACTGATGATGGACGAGTACTGTCAGACCTGTCACGCTGATACGCATGCAAGCTGGAAGAACAGCATGCACAGATTCAGTTCCTTTAATAATCCGGCCTACCTGTTCTCGGTGCGTGGCACACGAGCAATGGCGCAAGCGCGCGACGGTGACGTGCAGGCGTCCCGATTTTGCGCTGGCTGTCATGACCTTGTGCCGTTTTTTAGTGGCGCTTTTGATGACCCTGATTTTGATGATGTAAATCATCCGACAGCCGCGGCTGGAATCACCTGTACCGGCTGTCATGCGATCACGCATGTCAACTCAACTCGTGGTAATGCCGACTTTACGATCGACGAACCGCTGCATTATCCGTTTACATTCAGTGAGCTTGAACCATTACGAGCGCTCAACCGATTGCTGGTAAAAGCAAAGCCGGCGTTTCATAAAAAAACCTTCCTTAAACCTTTGCACAAAAGCGCTGAGTTTTGCGGCACCTGTCATAAAGTACATCTGCCCGTCGAACTCAATGACTACAAGTGGTTGCGCGGCCAGAACCATTATGATTCGTTTTTGTTAAGTGGGGTGTCAGGGCACGGTGCCGCTAGTTTTTATTACCCTGATAAAGCGCAGAGCAATTGTAATGGCTGCCACATGAAACCGGTTTCATCGGATGATTTCGGCGCCCGTGAGCTGGACGATACCGGAGAACTGCAGGTTCATGATCACCAGTTTCCCAGCGCCAACACGGCAATCCCCCACGTGCTTGGGCTACCACCTGAAGTCAATCTGGCGCACCGTGACATGTTGCGCGACGCACTGCGCGTCGATTTGTTTGGGCTGAAAAAAGGCGCGCGCATTGACGGTCAATTGCTGGCACCGCTCGACACCGGTGCGATTCAACTCGAACCGGGGCAGGACTATTTGCTTGAAGCAGTATTGCGTACATTGACCCTTGGGCATTTGTTTACCGAAGGGACCGCCGATTCCAACCAGGTGTGGCTGGAAGTACAGGTGCATGCCGATGGTGACCTGATTGGTGCCAGCGGTCTTTTGGACCCCGTCAGCGGTGCGGTTGATGAGTGGTCTCATTTTGTCAATGCTTATGTGCTGGACAAAA
>JABDLQ010000275.1 GCA_013002925.1 Gammaproteobacteria bacterium
GGAGCATGTTAATCGCGCGTGGAGGGCGCTGTTGCGACGATGGGTACGCTACCGGCCGAGAGTGTGTGAAAACTATCACTTCGTCTTTGCGAACCCGCAAAGCGGGTGCGGCAATCCCCGCCCGGCCTCTGTGGCATCAACAAGTTAGGGCAGCACAACGTTGGGAGATTGCCGCGCGCTTCGCGCTCGCAATGACGATCCGATAGTTTTCACACACTCTCGGCCGGTAGCGTACCCATCGTCGCAACAGCGCCCTCCACGCGCGATTAACATGCTCCCGTCATTTGATCGCGCCGGGAAGCCGTGCAACCAGAACGGCCGAAGGCCTGGCGAGCAAATGCCCTTGGAGCGCTTCAACAAAATCGTTTCGATTTCAACCTCTTGACAGATGGCGGCTGGAAGTCGTTCCTACGAACTCAATGCGGTTTCTGACTCGTGACGGATCACAGCTTTATACCGCTCAACGACACACCCCGGGTCAACTCATTTCATGCAGCATTTGCGCGCCTTTGTACTATCAGCAGAAAATCACCACTGGCGATTTGCGCATTTTTGACCATACACAAAAGAACTTCGACAAAAAAAACCAATATCTAAGTGTTTTCCCTTCAGGTGAAACCCTTACATATCTAAGCATTTTGCTTATTTATTTTGCTTAATTGTTACGTATTGCAAGCTGATTATTGTTTCTGGAATCGAATCACATTAGTAAGTCCGGGCGCCAAGTTTAATGACCACAACACCACATTCGCTGGAGAAACGTGTGACCAGTAAGAAGTCGTTGCAAAATTGCACGATCCTGCTCGTTGAGGGCGGACAGTCCAATCGAAAAGTTATCAGGGATTTTGTAAACGCCGAGAAACATCGCCTGTTGTTCGCCACCGATTATGACGACGCACTCCAGATTCTGGAATGCAATCCTGTGGATTTGGTGCTACTGGACTCAGAGCTTTCAGGACGCAGCAGTTTTGAGTTATGTCAGACCATTCGGGAAACGGAACACATCAGCGAAATTCCGGTGATCATGATCAACAGCCGCAGCGATCATGAGATTTGCACCCGGGGTGTTGCAGCGGGCGTGGATGATTTTATTGCCAAACCCATCAATGGTGACGTCCTGAAGACTCGGGTGCGCTCGATATTGCGCCTGAATTACTATCGCACCCTGCATGTTGAGAATATGCAGGGTGAAGATGAGAATTCCGAACTTTCAAAACTGAAAAAGTTTGATCCCACTACGGGGCTTGCCAATCTGCAGACGTTCACACTCTCGCTGGAAGAAGAAATACAGCGAGCACACAAGGCTGGTTACTCCATCGCCATCATGGCAATCGGCGCAAACGAAGTAAGTCATGTGCAGGATGTGTATGGAGAAGCTGTTGCAGGAAACCTGGCACGCAGTGTCGCAAACAGACTGAGCAGCACCATCCGCGGCAGAGGCATGATCGGACGGATTGTCGGCCGGTGTTTCATTTCTTTTCAGCCCATTCCACGTGAAGACGAATTACTGCCGGCAGTGCTGCGAGCGCGAAAGACTTTTAATGAACCATTTATCGTTGAAGGTGATGCAATTAGCGTGTCCAGCAGTATCGGCGCCAGTGTCTATCCCAACGATGCGATGAGTGCAGATCGATTGATTTCTTTGAGCGTCAGCGCGATGACGCGGGCGGCGAAACTTGGTCGTAACCGCTACCAGGTTTCCGCTCCATCTACCCGTGCTGATGTAAAACGCCAACTACGCGTTGAGGGCCAGGTATTCAAAGCGCTGGCCGAAAAAAAATTTGAATTACATTATCAACCGAGGGTGGGCATCAGCGATGGCCGCGTGACAGCCGTCGAAGCGTTGCTCAGAATGCGTGGCGATGACGGCGAATATGTACCTCCCAACATATTCCTCCCCGTCACTCAGAACGCCGGTCTCATGACCCAGTTGGGTGTGCGCGCAATCAATGAAGCGTGTCGCAAGGCAGCAGAACTTCGGGATTCAGGCCATCCGGATGTGCGTATCGGTGTAAACCTGACCGGCGATGAACTGCGGCATGAAAACTTCCTGCACGAGGTATCGGAGGCTCTGCAAACCGCAAACGTAATCGGCAGCCAACTCGAGTTTGAAATAAATGAATCCGCCCTGGTCCCTCAGCCGGATTTTGATTTACAGGCGCTGGTAAGTTTGCTAACGGACTTGCGCGCTCTGGGCGTGCGGGTCGCAATCGACGATTTCGGCACAGGTTACTCGTCACTGAATTATCTACGCCACATCCCCATGGACAGTCTAAAAATCGATCAGTCTTTTATTCGCGATATTCCGGATGATCCAAAAGCAAGTGCGGTGGCTTGCAGTATCATTTCCATGGGCCAAAACCTCGGTATGAAAGTAGTCGCGGAGGGCGTTGAAAACGACACCCAACTGCAATTTTTACGGCATGCCGGTTGTAACGAGTTGCAAGGTTATCTCTATGCGCGGCCAATGCCCTTCGAAGAACTGGCCGATTCAATTGTTCGGATTCAGAACGATTGGACCGATCGCCAGGAGCATCTCACGACGGAACAAGTTACGCTTTCCGGAGACTCTGTAGAAATCACAGACGTGGCATCCTGACGCTGTGACCTGGCAGATTTCAGCTCCGAATTCCTGATCACTCAGATTGCCCTGACGCCCGGATTACTTTGTAGCTTTAGTTTCCCGACCCGGGTTTGGCAATCGATTCAAATCCGCCGCACCGATCAAAACCTTAAAACTGCCTGTTTTGGTGTCCCGCAGGTTAATCTTTCAAAGCCACCCTGAAGAACAAATAGATGATTTTTCGCTGTTGACAGGGGTAATCCATTTATCCGACCGTTGTTATTTGCCAATACAAAAATTCGAAAAAATCTGACCCAGCAGTTCATCGGAGGTCACTTGTCCGGTAATTTCACCCAGGCAATTTTGTGCCAGCCTGAGTTCCTCCGCCATAATTTCCCCAGCCCCCTGATCGAGTAACGCACGCTTGCCGTCGGTAAAATGTACTCGGGCACGCGCGAGCGCATCCAGATGCCGGCGCCGGGCGATCACCTGACCGCTGTCGGCGGCCGAATAACCCATCAATCGTCCCAGGTAATCACGTAAGTCATCCAGACCTTCTCCTGTCAACGCCGACACCCCAACCGTGTTGCCCGCATCCGTCAATGACACACCCGGGGTGCCGCCATTGATATCGATTTTGTTGATGACTGTCGTTACCGGTATGTCCCGGGGTAACTCTTTGGCCATCTGTGAAAAATCATCACTCCCGGGGCGATCCGATATGTAGAGTACGTGATCAGCCTGCTTGAGCGCTCGCCGCGCACGGCGCATGCCTTCGATTTCTACCGGGTCGCTGGACTCGTGCAAACCAGCGGTGTCCACAATATGTAACGGCATGCCATCAATATGGATGTCTTCACGAAGAATGTCGCGAGTCGTGCCCGCCTGTGCGGTTACGATTGCCGCATCATAGCCTGCCAACCGATTCAGCAGGCTGGATTTGCCGACGTTAGGCCGCCCGACAATCACAAGAATCATGCCATCTCGCAGCAGTTGCCCCTGTGTTGCTGCGGCCTCGATCTGCGTGAAGCCGCGCGCAACCCGGTCAAGTCTTGCGGTCACCTCCTGGTCTGCCAGAAAATCTATCTCCTCTTCGGGAAAATCGATGGCAGCTTCGACAAACATCCGCAGCGACGTAATTTCATGCGCAAGATCGTTTATATAGTGGGCAAATTCACCACACAGCGAACGCACGGCTGCGCGGGCCGCCTGCTGGCTGGCGCTATCGATCAGGTCACTGATCGCTTCAGCCTGGGTTAGATCAATTTTGTCGTTGAGAAAAGCCCGTTGTGTAAACTCCCCGGCGCCAGCGAGGCGTGCACCCAGCAATAAACAGTGCTGGATCAGCATATCCATTGGTACGGGACCGCCATGTCCATGCAGTTCCAGAACATCCTCACCGGTGAACGAAGCCGGGCCGGCAAAATAAATCGCCAGGCCACTGTCCATCATTACACCATTGGCATCAGTGAATTGGGCCGACGTTGCAACCCGGGGCTCGAGTCTTTTTCCCAGTAAACTGAAAGCAATGCTGGAGACGTTAGGCCCGGACAAACGTACAATACCAATTCCGCCCCGACCCGGCGGTGTCGCCAGCGCTACTATCGTGTCATTGTCAGACTGCTGCATGCGCATTATTGTAGTCGCAAGCAGATTCCACGTCATCAAATACAGGATTGTGACCATGCATACACAACAAGTGGTTTTCTCTAATGACCTCGGCGAGAAGCTGTCCGGACGACTCATAACGCCGCTGCTCCGAGACGTTCGTGCCTACGCAATTTTTGCTCATTGCTTTACCTGCACAAAGAATTTCACAGCCACCCGCAACATCGCCCGCGCCATGGCCGGGGCCGGAATCGCTACACTAATTTTTGACTTTACGGGCCTGGGGTCCAGTGAGGGCGACTTTGCGGACAGTAATTTTTCATCTAACGTCAATGATCTGCTCGCGGCAGCGAATTTTCTTGAAAAACACTACGCGGCACCACGCATTGTCGCCGGTCACTCACTGGGCGGAACCGCCGCACTTCTGGCCGCCAGTAAAATCCCGTCGGTTGTTGCGGTAGCATCGATTGGATCACCCGCCGAACCGGCCCATGTAAAGCAACTTATCGCAAGCAAAAAAGAAGAAATCGAGAGTCGCGGACAAGCACAGGTGTCTTTAGGTGGAAGACCATTTTTTATAAAGAAACAGTTTCTGGATGATCTCGCAAAAACATCAGTACTTGACGTGGTAAAGGATTTTCGCAAAGCACTGCTTGTAATCCATGCACCGCTGGATGAGACCGTGGATATTGCGAACGCCACCCGTATCTTTGCAGCCGCCAAACACCCAAAGAGTTTTGTCAGCCTCGATCAGGCAGATCATTTACTCAGTAACAGGGAAGATTCTGAATATGCCGGGCACATTATCGCTGCCTGGGCGGCTCGTTACCTGGAGAGGCACGAGGAAACCAACCACTATCCCCAGGGCATCGAACACGGGGCCGCTGCCCGGACCCGCAAAGATAGTTTCAAAACCTATGTGAGTGCCGGAAAGCACCCCTTAGTCGCGGATGAGCCCCGCAGCGTGGGCGGCACAGATCTGGGGCCCAGCCCATTTGATTTGTTGGCTTCGGCACTGGCGACTTGTACCACCATGACGCTGAAGATGTATGCCGATCACAAGGATCTGACGCTGGAGTCAGCAACCTGCCACGTGCAGGTTCAACAAAAGAAAACTGTCGAAGATGGCGCAGGCAAAACCACAATATTCACACGCCAGCTGACTCTTGATGGCGATCTCACGCAACAGCAGCGAGAACGTATGCTGGATATCTCCAACAGATGCCCCGTGCATCGCGCGTTGAGTAACGACATCGACATTCGCACGGAACTGATAGACCAATAACGGCAGACAAACCGGTCAGAAAATTACCGGTTTGCCTGCCTGACTGCGTCCTATTTTTTCAGCAAGTCGCGAATTTCTGTCAGCAGCACCTCTTCTTTCGGCGGTTCCGGTGGTGGTGCTTCCACTTCCTCTTCTTTTTTCTTTGCACTGTTCATGGCTTTGACGACCATGAAAATTGCGAATGCAATGATCAGAAAATCAACGACCGTCTGGATAAAATTACCGTAGGTCAATACGGAGGCACCAGCCTCCTGCGCCGCCGCCAGCGTTGGGTAGCTTTCATTGGACAGATTGACGAACATCTGAGTGAAATCCGTTCCTCCAGACAATTTACCGATCAATGGCATCAAGACGTCTTTGACAAACGACGCTACAATCTTGCCAAATGCGCCGCCCAAAACGATACCAATGGCCATGTCCATCACGTTACCGCGCATCGCAAAATCTTTGAACTCACTCATCATGCTCATAAAATACTCCTCCCGATTTATAATTGGCGGCGCAATTGCCAGGCGTTGTCCCGGTGTATGACCAGCCTCTGCCCCGCAAAAAACACAACCAAAATGTTGTTTAAAGACGATCGGGGGCCGCACAGCCGCCTCCCGCGCCCGATTTTATCTGAATTTGTGCACCGAAAACGGCACAATCACATTTTTAACAATTAGAACGAGTCTTTGACGATGCCCGGTGAGTCAAATGTGATCAGTCAGTTGGTGATGGCGATGAATCCCGTCTGAATGACGCCGATTCTGACGTGCGGCGCGATTCAAATCAGCCGGGAACCATTGCTTACTTTTTGATCAGGCCCGGCCAACACGATGGCACCGTCCTCACGAGCGAAGCCAGTGACCAGGCATTCAGACCAAAAAGGCCCGATCTTTTTCGG
>JABDLQ010000317.1 GCA_013002925.1 Gammaproteobacteria bacterium
GTATTACCCTAACGGAATGATGCTGCTGCCGCCCAGTGCGTTTTTCGTAATCGGGCTGTTGATCTGGGCGGTGCGTAGCTGGAAGCGGGAGCAGGTCGAGCAGGCCCAGTTTCGAATTCACGAGGAACAGGTGTAATGGGCGGATATCTCGAGCTGTTCATCCAGGCCGCGTTCGTAGAAAACCTGGCGCTGTCGTTTTTCCTCGGCATGTGCACATTCCTGGCAGTCTCCAAGCGCGTCGACACTGCCATCGGGCTGGGCATTGCGGTCATCGTCGTGCAGGTCATCACGGTTCCGGTTAATCATCTGTTGTATGCCTACGTATTGCGCGAAGGGGCGTTGGCGTGGGCCGGGCTCGGTGACCTGGACCTGAGTTTTCTCGGGCTGGTTACTTATATTGGTGTTATCGCGGCGATGGTCCAGATTCTGGAGATGACTCTCGACCGGTTTTTTCCGGCGTTGTTTTTTGCGCTGGGCATTTTCCTGCCACTGATCACCGTTAACTGCGCCATTCTTGGCGGCACGTTGTTCATGGTTGAACGCAACTATACATTGGCGCAAAGCGTGGTGTATGGCATTGGCAGCGGCGCCGGCTGGGCGCTGGCGGTCATCGCGCTGGCCGGGATACGCGAGAAAATGCGTTACAGCGATGTCCCGGAGGGGCTGCATGGGTTAGGGATCACCTTCATCATTGTTGGGCTGATGTCACTGGGTTTCATGAGCTTCTCCGGGGTGCAGTTCTGATATGTCGGCGGCGGTGCAAATTCTGGTGAGTGTCGGCTTCTTCGCCGGTTTCGTCTTGTTGCTATCGATCCTGATCCTGCTTGCCCGGGCCCGGTTAATGCCGGATGGTAACGCAGATGTCGTTGTTAATGAGAAGCGCAGGCTGGATGTGCATATCGGCGAAAAGCTGTTGCAATCACTGTCACAGTCGGGTTTGTACCTGCCGTCAGGCTGTGGTGGCAAAGGCACATGCGGGCAATGCCGGGTGCAGGTTGTCAGCGGCGGTGGCGGCGTGTTGCCGACCGAAACAGCGCTACTGAGCTATCGTGAGCTGACCGAAAATACCCGGTTGGCGTGCCAGGTTACGGTGCGCGAAAACATGGAGGTGCGTATTCCCGATGACGTGTTCGGGGTGCGTAAATGGCAATGCCGGGTACGCTCTAACCGTAACGTTGCAACTTATATCAAAGAGCTGGTCCTCGAACTTCCCGAGCATCAGGATATGGACTTCCGCGCAGGCGGCTATATCCAGGTGCATTGTCCGCTCTTCCAGGTGCAGTTTTCAGATTTCGACATTGATCAACGCTTCCATTCGGAATGGCAGCGCTATCAGTTATGGCGGCATCACGCAGAAGCAACCGAGCCGACTACCCGGGCTTACTCAATGGCTAACTATCCAGGAGAGAAGGGCGTGGTCGTGCTAAACGTACGTATAGCGACTCCACCACCCGGGGCCGACGACGACATTCCTGCTGGCCTGGTTTCGTCTTATATTTTTGCGCTACGCCCCGGCGACGCTGTGGAAATATCCGGGCCATATGGCGAGTTTTTTGTGCGCGACACCGATCGCGAAATGGTTTACATCGGTGGCGGGGCCGGAATGGCACCGTTGCGCTCGCACATCTTTGATTTGCTGACGCGGCAAAAATCCCAACGCAAGATCAGTTTTTGGTACGGCGCGCGCAGTCATCATGAATTGTTTTATGCCGAGGACTTCGACCAGCTGGCA
The DNA here is from genome assembly GCA_013002925.1 of Gammaproteobacteria bacterium. Taxonomy (GTDB): domain Bacteria; phylum Pseudomonadota; class Gammaproteobacteria; order Steroidobacterales; family SZUA-146; genus SZUA-146. The sequence continues at coordinate 1,733 of JABDLQ010000317.1, forward strand.
AAGCAGCACGATAATTTTACCTGGCATATCGCCTTGTCGGAACCACAGCGGGAGGTGGAATGGCAGGGTCCGACCGGATTCATTCACGATGTAGTTGCGAATCAGTACCTGAATGATCATCCGGCGCCAGAGGAATGCGAGTACTACCTGTGTGGCCCGCCGTTGATGATCAGCGCGGTGATGAAAATGCTCGACGATCTCGGGGTCGAGCGTGACAGTATTTTGTTTGACGATTTTGGTGGCTGAAATGTGGACATTTATTTTGAGTTTCCTGTTTTTCACGGCCGCGATGCTGGGACTGGCAGTCGGCGTGCTGGCGGGCCGCGGTGCGCCGCGCGGGTCGTGTGGTGGGATTAATCTCGGTGATGGTACCCGGCTCGACTGCGGGAATTGCAAACGCCCCTGTAAAAAGCGTGTTCATGCGCATGGAGAACAATCATGAGCAGAAAGCCACTGACTGCACAACAATTCATGGTGACATCCATTGTGACTTTCACGCCTGATATGGAAGTTATGGATGCGATTGAAGAACTGGTGCGAAAAGAGATTTCCGGTGCACCGGTGGTGGATGAGCGTGGCAATGTGGTCGGCATCCTGACAGAGCGGGACTGCCTGGCTACGGTGCTGACTGCCGGATTTCACGGTGAAGCAGCCGGGCCCGTCGGCGAATACATGAGTCAAAACGTGATATCAGTCGATGCCGAGGCGAGCCTGATGAATATCGCCGAGCGATTCGCGCAGACACCACACCGACGCTTTCCAGTTATCAGCCATAACCGCCTGGTAGGACTGATTAGCCGGCGCGACGTGTTGCGGGCAGTATTGGACCTGGCGTGAAGAAAGGCTACCTGTCGGTGTCTTTGGCGAAGTGGTAGCGGAACGAGACACTGAGGATAGCGCCGGCATAATCCGGACTGGTCGCACCCAGCGACAACATTGCTGGCAGGCTGTCCGGCAACAATCCATCGAGTGCCCAATCGCTGGTCGATAAGCGTTCATAGTAATATGACAATCGCAGGTCAAACTGCTGACCGGCTGGTATATCCGCGTACAGGTGTGCACTTTGTAGCCGTGCATGCAGCTGCGGGAACGCTTGCGCAGCCAGGGCACCGTTGCGTAGCGCAATGTCGCCGCTGGAATCGCTGTAAAAGTATTCGAA
>JABDLQ010000323.1 GCA_013002925.1 Gammaproteobacteria bacterium
TACGCAATGGTGCACCGGGGGGCATTGTAAATTGAAAAAACCGCTGCGCCGGCTCGGGCAGTTCGGATATCATCGACAGCTCGAATTTATCCACTATCGGTGTCTGGCGCTGCAGAAGCTGTGCCCAGACTTTCTTGTCGGATCTCACATCCGACCGGCGCCACGCGAGAAGCACCAGCAACATTAACCCCGGCAGGCCGACAAGGATGGAAATAATGATAGACATCAGTGTCCGGTAAGTCCGTGTTTACAGCGTTTTGACGAGCAATGTATGGCGCCAGCTTGTACAGCTAATGAAAGTACCAGCGCACCCCAATGCCGCCATGAAAAAAATCCGTGAGCTGCATATCTCCGGCCAGATTCATATCTTCATTCACAGCCCACGTATACGCTGCATAGGCCGTCACAGCTATCGCTTCCGATAGTAAATATTCCGCTCCGCCGTGCAGCATGAAATGATTGCCGCCCCCATGTCCGTCGGAGACGAAACCCTGGTTTACCCCAAAATTTCCGATAGCATGTACAGACAGCGCATCGGAGACCGCAAAGCTGCGCCGAACGGCAACATCATAAAACCAGCCATTGGCCGCAAATGCGTAGGTGGCGTCAACGGTTATTTCTGCCCCTCCTGGCAAACCAGGCCAACTGATCCCGGCTGATGCTTCGGTGTCATGAAGTTTATCTGCGGGAAATTCCAGACGCCCGTAGCCCACGTAGAGATCGACCTCTCCCACACTGTGACCAAACCCGATAAATAGTTGCAGTTCATCATATGCCTGTTGGGGAGATGTTGCATACCATACCTGACCCAAGAGCTTGTTCCATGCCAGGTCAATACTGTTCACCCACAGCGAATCACCCGCCAGTGAATCTCTGCCTTCAGAAAAGTACCGGCTCTGCCATGACGAGTCAAAAACGCCTTCAACTATCGGCTGCGCAGACGTGCCGCCGAACGACATGGACGGAGCCTGCTGCTGAGCGCTAGCCGTTACTGAGCAGCAAATCATGATGCATAAGCCCAGTGCCCCACAGTTGATTCTTTTGTTTTTCATTTTGCATTCCGTATCGACACTGCACGCCCAATCTGCTGCTCGACTGTCACTATCTATGTATCCTAATTTATTGTGCCAATGGTATGCAAAACCAAAATAATTCGTACGACACCCGGCACGCAGGCGCGCACCCGATCAGTTCACCAACGATATTTATCAATGTGGCAAGTCACCGGCTTCCAGCCTGAGGAAGAGGCGAGCTCTTTCATTTACCTCACGTAAAACGTTTTGGCACGTTCAACGTTGCGGCTTTATCCGGTATACTCGTCAGGCCGCGTAAGCCTTGGTTTACAGCATTATGCCTACAGTCAGGGCGGCAACCTGTCCCGACCATTGCTGACCATTCAAAAGGGGTTCCTTCATCACCACCAGAGATGACAATCCAGCCGACCCCACAGCTACCGACAGCGAGCATACAAAGAAGCAACCTGTTCGCCGTATCCGCGACTGGGAGCAACTCGTGCTCAATATCTCTACCGGACTCATCAGTAAAGACTCAAATTCACTGATCGAGGCACTTTCAGATGCGCTTGCCCGCCTGGGTAATTTTTCCGGTGCGGATCGCTGCTACGTGTTTGTCTACGATGCAGACGGGGGCACGATGAGCAATACACATGAATGGTGCCGGGATGGTATCACCCCTCAACGGGACCATTTGCAAAAAATCCCCGTAACCGTCTGGCCCTACTGGATGGAACAACTTGAACGCGATGGTATCGTTGATTGGCCCAGAATCAGCGCGCTGCCCGCAGTAGCCGCTGCCGAAAAAGAAGCGTTGATGGAACAGGGGGTTTTATCCCTGGTAGCAGTTTCAATAATCGAAAATGAAGGGTTGATTGGGTTCGTCGGGTTTGACTCGGTGGCGAGCGAACGCTTCTGGAAATCCGACGAAATATACTTGCTGCGCCTTAGCGCCAACGTGATATCAGGCGCCATTACGCGACTACGCTCCGAACGAGATCTCAGAAAAATGCGTGAACAACTCATGCACGCAACACAACTCGAATCTCTGGGAAGGTTTGTCGGTGGTACAGCACATGATTTTAACAATCTGCTCACCATCATTCTGGGCAATTGTGAATTATCCGAATCGGCAACCAGCAACGATGAACTTCGCGACTATGTGACGGAAATTCGGGAATCCGCAGAAAAGGCTGCCATTTTAACACGCAATCTGCTGGCCTTCGGGCGTCGTCATGTGATCGAGCGCAAGGTCATCGATATCAATCAATTCGTTTTGGACACGATGTCTTTTCTGGAACGAATTCTCGGGGAATCCATCCAGTTGGATGTCGCTCTGTTACCTGACCCCGCCTATGCATTTGTTGATGATACGCAGCTACAAAACGCGCTTTTAAATCTCGCCGCCAATGCGCGTGATGCAATGCCATCCGGCGGTGAGCTCACGATTCGCTGTCAGCGCATAGACGCAGATTCCGCGAGTCCTGCAATTCAGATCGAGTTAACCGATACCGGCCACGGCATGGATGCAACAACGCTTGACCAGGCATTCGACCCGTTTTTTACAACCAAGCCGGTCGACCTGGGATCAGGCCTGGGCCTTTCAAGCGTGCATGGCATCATTGTTCAAAACGAAGGCTCAGTGAACATCGGCAGTATCCCGGGCACCGGCACCACAGTACGCATTGAATTTCCGGAAGTCTCTGGCGAAACTGCAAGCAGTTCTGCCGCGACAACGCCACTTCGCACTTCACCTTTGGAAGGTGAGGTATTGATTATCGAAGATGAACCGGCGGTACGTGAAGTCCTGGGCGGAATCCTGCGACGCACCGGATTGACGATCACTACAGCTGAAAGCGGCAACCAGGCCATCGAGATGCTGGCAACGGATCGTAACAAATTTGACTTGGTCATTACCGATATTGTAATGCCGGGCATGAGCGGGCTGGAGCTGATAAAGGGCCTGCGCGTGCTGTGCCCCAAATTACCGGTAATCGCAATGTCCGGATACAGCGAGGATGCCATTGCGCTGGCGGTGCAGGACAAAAAAAATCTGCGGCTTTTCGCAAAGCCTATTGATCACGGTGAACTGATTAAAACAATACGCGACTATCTGACGTAGTTAGCTGAATCGGTACGGATGCCTGTCCGGATAATGTAGTTTGGACAACGTTTTGACAACGACACGAACCTCCAGTCCGGTGCGCCACAGCAATTGTTCAATTGCTACAACAATGCCGTTACAGCGCACTGTTATCGCGCCTCACCTGTTGATCAACCGCCAGGTTCAATATTCAAATTGCACATCCTGATCCGGGGATTCGGCGGCGAGCATGTTGCTGCGGCAAAATACGCAGTGAAACACGCGTATGGCGGGGTCCGCCTTCTGCGCTGCCCTGACTGCATCTCTAAGTGGCACACCGGTCAGAATATTCCAGCGGTTACGAATGGTAAGAATGCTGCCTCCCCAGTCCGACATCAGATCGTTTAGCCTGGCTATCTGCGTCTTGCTGTCGGACGCCATCAGTCGTTCAAATTTTTTGGTCCGGATCAAATCCCGATTGCTGACAGCCTGGGCAACCTGCTGGTAAGTCTCCCGCACCGATTTGCCGTCGGCACCAGCGTGTGCCCCCTGGTACTTTGAGAGCAAATAGTTTCGGCAGTTTTTGCCGGCAGTGATCGATTCCCTGGGTTTTGCTTTGCTGGCATCCTTGGCAAATGTACCAATGCCCGGGTCGTTCAAAACCGCACCGTGGTCTGAATAAAAGTTAATCGTCGTGTTGGCCGGCACCTTAAACGTACGATTTTCGAAAATATATCCGCCATGTGCGGAAATCATACAGTCTTTGGAGTTTGTGGATGATCTGAACAAATACATCGTTCTGCCCAGGCGTTCCGCCCCTGCTGGTTTCGCTTTTGCCATGTGACATACCCCCTCTGGTTTCGATCCGTTAGATTTCCAAGTATATGCCTACGCGCTTACAGGATAAATGCTGCATGCCAGCAAACTGAAACTTGCCATCATTCAACCTAAAAATTGGCACTGATACTGCCGCTGATCAGCAGGCACAACTTAAGAAGCAGTCCGGATTCGCACCCTAACCTATTCACATCGGCCCGCGTTGGTCACAAAAACTGTCTGCATTTACCCTCTTAATCTCAACAAACCATTTACCAAAACCTACCAAATGGCACGTACGTAATACTGGTTTGAACTTAATAATTTCTGAAGCGTCGAGCCTGTTTACAGTGTGCTTTATGTAGAACTACTAAAAGACTGAAATTGAACAAACTCGTTTTTTTGGCACGCGAATTGCATTTACAGCGGGTATGAAAATACTTACTTCAACAATTCGCACTTTCTTTACGCTGATACTGCTACTGCCAGTCGGTACGGCATTGGCTGGTGAATTCAGCACCGTGATTAATGGCAAATCATTCCATGTCGGCTCCCAGGAGACCTGGAACGAAAAAAACTATGGGCTCGGCATCGAATATCAATTCGAGACTGCATCAAAGTGGAAATCACTGCTCGTGGCAAACGGCTTTCGCGACAGCCACGACAATATGTCCTACATGGCTGGCGGTGGCTTGCACAGAAATATTTTCACGAGCGAGAGCCTGCATGGCGCGTATGTCGATCTCGGCCTGAATGCATTTTTGATGACCCGTGTGGGAGTCAACGGAGGCAATCCGTTTCCGGGAGCCCTGCCCAGCCTCACCGTAGGAAATCGCTACATAGGAATCAACGTGAGCTATTTGCCCAGGGCTGCCATCAAACGGCTCACACCCAAAGACTCTATGGACAAAAACATGAAGGGTGTTGTCTTTGTGCAGTTCAAGATGAGCATGTCCAGGTTATTGCCTTTTCAATAAAACCTGCAGGCATTCAAACACCGTCTGGTCGCCAGCCTTCCTCACCAACCAGAGGTACAAAACGCACGTCAGTTAAATCGTGTTGAGCAAAACTCCCATCTTTCTGGCGTGTGACACACACCAGTTTCTGATACATCATGCTGGTACCGATCGGTATAACCATGCGCCCGCCAGGCGCAAGCTGGGTCTTTAGGCTTTCAGGCACTCCTGGAGCACCGGCGGACACTAAAATGGCATCAAACGGTGCGTGCTCTGACCAACCTTTGGTGCCATCAGCGTGCAGCATGTGAACGTTTGTGTAGCCGGCCGCCTGCAGATTCCAGGTGGCCATTTCAGCCAACGCGCTGATGCATTCGATCGCATAGACTTCGTCAGCCAGTTCAGCGAGCACTGCAGCGGCATACCCGGACCCCGCACCAATCTCAAGGGCTTTGTCTCCGGGCTTGATTGCCAGGGCCTCAATCATGCAGGCCACGATATAGGGTTGCGAGATAGTCTGCCCGGCACCGATTGGAAGCGGTGAATCGCTATAGGCCCGCCCACGCAAATCTGCGGGCACAAATTTGTGTCGATGGACCTTTTCCATGGCGCGTAAAACATTTTTATCGCGCACACCTCGCGCCGCAATTTGTTCCTCAACCATTCGTTTACGTTGTAAAGAAAAGTCGGCCACCCAGGAATTCCTGTTGATTGCGGCGGGCCTCATCATTCGCTGCGGCGCGCCTGGTTTCAAGACATCTGATCTTCAGCTTACCCCACTAGCCCAGGGTGGCGCAGCTAATTGCCCTTACATCGTGTGACTGGCCACATTGTTCGAGGGTCAGATACAAGGTGATGAGATAGAAACCGACGAATACAAAATCACTGTGCAGCTTGTAGTCGTTGGCAATAAAAAACCCGAACAGATCATCAAATGAAGACTTGAATGTGTCGATCGAAAAGCGTTGTTGCTGCTGGTCAATACCAAAGTGTTGATGCAATAACGCTTTGAGTTCCGAGCGCGATGCAGCGGACATGTCAGGTTTCAACATGCCCATTTGCATCAGCGCGTGCTCGAACTCCTGCTCGTCGGAATTATAAAACGACCGGTACAGTGACAGCATACCTTGCCTGAACTCGGTTCGCAGTCGAATCCACAGGCCATTTGGCACATATGCCAGCCGGTCGTCAGAAACGCTGAACCGGCCCGAACGAAGATCGATAAACAGGCCATCGTCAACCAGCCACTGCAAAAAATACATTTTGAGTACATCGTCCCCCAGGCGACGTAATTCCTGGCTGTTACGCA
>JABDLQ010000344.1 GCA_013002925.1 Gammaproteobacteria bacterium
AGATGCGTCTGGTGGATAAAAGTAAAGGTAAAAATATACTCACCCATTGTAAGCGCAGAATCTGAACCCAAGGCTGGATGTTTGAACACCGCGACTTTGCACCCATTGCTGGTACAATTACAGAAAACAGAGGGAGTGCAGCCATGAATGCAAGTGAACCGATAACTCAGATCATGACCACCGACATCATCACCGTCAGCGCCGATTCCAAATTGAGCGAAGTGCGCCAATTAATGGCCGACAATGGCATTCATCACATGCCCGTCATGAATGGTCGCCGCCTGCTCGGTATCATCAGCTATGCCGATATTCTGGAACTGAGTTTTACGGATTTTGTAAGCGATCCTACCATACGAGACGAGGTTCTCGATGAACGTTGCACGGTTGCCGAACTGATGAACAGCACGATTATCACGGTGAGTGACCGCGCAACGATACGTCATGCGGCCAGGGCCCTGTCGAGCGGACGCATTCATTCGGTGCCTGTTGTCGATGGCAAGGGACATCTGAAAGGCATGGTAACCAGCACTGATCTGATTCGTTATTTGCTCGATTGATGCAATAGAAGATAATAGTGCCCGAAAATAGTCAGGTGCTGCATTGGTCGCCGGGAGAATTCGAATGAGTCGCAAAACCATCATTATGGGTGCCGCAGGCCGGGACTTTCATGTGTTTAATTGTCTCTATCGGGACAATGTCGATGCCACCGTGGTCGCCTTTACGGCGACACAAATTCCGCATATTGAGGACCGGCTCTACCCGGCGGTGCTTGCAGGCGAGCAGTATCCCGATGGCATACCGATTGTGCCGGAGGATCGTCTCGAGGAGTTGATAAAAACTCACGATGTTGACGATGTGGTGTTTGCCTATTCTGATGTAACCCTCGCATACGTTGATAATTGCCGCGAGCGTGTTGAGCGTGCTGGTGCGCATTTCACCACTTTCGATATCGACGCTACCATGCTGCTATCGAGCAAGCCGGTCATTGCCATCTGTGCAATCCGCACCGGCTGCGGCAAGAGTCAGACATCCCGGCGGGTAACGCGTTTGCTGCAGGATCTTGGCAAGAAGACTGTCGCCATCCGTCATCCCATGCCCTATGGCGACCTGGCAAAGCAGGCGGTGCAAAGATTTGCCACGCTCGAGGACCTGGAGCTTCACAACTGCACGATCGAAGAACGTGAAGAGTACGAGCCACATCTGCGCAATGGTGTAATCGTGTACGCCGGTATTGACTACGCGGCAATACTGGCAAGTGCCGAAAAAGAGGCGGACGTGATTGTCTGGGACGGCGGCAATAACGATACGCCATTTTACCAACCGGATTTATGGATCACCGTTGCCGACCCGCATCGCGCCGGGCATGAAGTGGACTATTTTCCCGGCACGGAGAACTTTCGTCGCGCAGACCTGATTCTGATCAACAAGATCGACTCGGGTACAGCGGCAGGAGTGAGTACAATCGAGGCAAATGCGGCACAGTTGAACCCAAACGCAGTGATCGTGCGTGCCCGCTCACCGTTGAACGTTCCCGATCCATCCGCGATCCAGGGTCAGCGCGTTCTTGCCATTGAAGATGGTCCAACAACAACACACGGCGGTATGCCTTTTGGCGCCGGCGTACTTGCAGCACAGCAAAACGGTGCGGCCGAACTGGTCGACCCCCGACCCTGGGCCCAAGGCGAAATAAAAACCACCTTTATGCAGTATCCGGACACCGGTGCCCTGCTCCCGGCGATGGGCTACGGCGAGGCGCAAGTGAGCGATCTGGAAGCGACCGTCAACGCTGTAGATTGCGATCTGGTATTGATTGCGACTCCAATTGACCTGACGCGACTGATGACGATTAATAAACCGCACATGCGTATTGGCTATCGGCTGGAGGAGGAAGGAGAAAAACTTAGTCAGTTAGTGAAGGCTGCCGCTACGTAGGCGTTCTTCGTTCAACCCGTCTTTGCACCGGGAACCTGCAGACCTGAAATCCCCGGCACGCTATTACCTTTACAAGCCATGCTGCTATGAAACGGGACACAACATCAGACCTTCAGTCCCACCTGAGGCAGCTTGCACTCTAACAGACAGGTGATCCTGCTATTTATCTGCATCCCACAGGTCATTGCCTCCGCTTAGCTGCCAGCCCGTAAACATTGCTTTTTGAACGTACGCAGTAATTTTTCCTTATTGCCAGCGAGCGTAAAGAATTTTTGAAGATACCGACTGCTGGAGTCCAGCTCTTTCGGTGAAAGACCCGGAAGTCCGCGCATAATGCCCATGATGTCGGACTCGTGTTTGAGGATCGTCTCAAGAGCAGTCTGCACATTGGTCTGCGGCATGCAAAACCCACGATAGAGCCGCTGGGTTACTTTTTTGATTCGCAGTGACGGATCGGGGTTTGAGTAACGGGCATTGACCAGACCCGCCAGATCAAAATCATACGGGACGTAGTAGCGCACTTGGCCAATGTCCAGCAAGTCACCATTGTGGCAACACTCATCGTCATCGTCTGCAGTGACTAATGACCAGTCTGTATTGCCAATCAGGTATTGAAAGACATACACGATGGCCATGTGCTGTGCATCCAGCGAGCCCAGCGTGACCCCCTTGACGTGGGTGAGTTGGCCACCTACCCGCTTTGCCAACGCCTTCTTTGGTTCGATCACGAACGCATATTTCAAACTGGATTGATCTTTGTCGTGTCGCTCCGTATCGATATAAGTAATCCGCAGCAACCGCACTCTGTAAGCCACGTCCGTCAGCACACTTAACAAACGATAGGCTGCATATTCCTGAATTGCATCGACCTGTGATGCCTTGCGCTTGCGGCAATGCGTCACCAGCTTCACTTTGTCTTGACCCGCAAAAACTGTGTCTGCGGTATCTTGCCTCGAAAAATTCAGGCGCAGCGGCGGAAAATTACAGACCCGCAAACGGCTCTTGCCACGCAGGCGTACTTTAACGGCATGCTCTTTCCCATTGGCCACCAACGTGAAGGGTTGCTCAGCACGTTGTTTTTTGTCGGCAAACAGTGACGTGAGTGGCCCGGTTAGCTTTACATCCAGCACGGAGTCACCGTCAAACAACGAAGCCCCGTCAACCTGCCACGAACACAACAGCGAGATCAGAAGCAGGCCCGCAAACAGAGAATGCATTGGGAGATACCTGCTCATGAGATCGGCCGGAAGCTGGGCACGCGTTGCCGCGTGCGCCGACAATCCCGGAGTCGGCACTCTTTGACTACCCTGCGTGCCGGGTGCCCAGTACCAAAAGTCCTGATTTTTAGTTTCATTTGATTAAAACACCCTGCCGTCACGTGTAGCTGAGTCAACGGAATTAGCCAGTCCAGCATATTGCCCCACCGCTGAACGCCCTGTTATCCAATGGTGCCAGACCACGGGTGACTGCGACAACGGCAGCAAACAGAACGCAGATCATCAACATCCCAGTATTTTTCTATCGGCGGGCAATCCTGGACGAAATTGACAACGTTGTCATAACCCACTATATTACGCGGTAAACCAATAAAACAGCGGAAAAGTAAATGCACTCAGGGTTGCTCCAAATAACCGTGCTGCTAATTGTGATCAGCAGCGCAATGTTTGCCATGGCCGTCGACAACGACGCGGACGGTATCAATGACGGCGGTGATAACTGCTTACTCGTGCCAAACGCAGCGCAGCGAGATACCGATGGCGACAATATCGGCAACGCGTGCGACAGCGATTACGATAACAACTGTACCGTCAACTTTCTTGACCTGTCTGTGTTTGCGACAAACTTCCTGGCAACCGGCGACCTGGTTACCGATCATAACGGTGACGGAGTCACCAATTTTCTCGACTTTGTCGTTTTTCAAAACCAGTTTTCCGGTACGCCCGGACCGAGCGCCCTCTACTCTGCCTGTAACGCAGAGAGTGAGTTGCCGGCAGCCGCAATGTCCAATTCCGAATTGCAACCTGCCAGTTTTGCCGTCGATAACAATATGGGAACACGCTGGGAAACCTTTCATGGGATTGATCCAGGGATTCTGGTGGTAGATCTGGCGCAGAGCTTTCCATTGACTCGTGTTGAAATTCACTGGGAAGCCGCCAATGCGGCAAACTACCTGATCGAGGGGTCCAACGATAATTACACCTGGGAGGTGTTGAGCGCTTACACCGGTGGTGCGTTTGGAGACCGTACTGACATCCTGGATATCAACGGTACGTACCGGTACCTGCGCATGTATGGCCAGACCCGTAGCGTGGGCAATGTTTACGGCTATTCAATCTGGGAGTTCGATGTTTTTGGCGACGCGGGCGCGCCAGTTACCTTTGATTTTGATGCGGATGACGACGGTGTTCTCGACGTGCAGGATTTATGCCCGAACACACCGCCGGGCAGTACGGTAGACAGTTCAGGTTGCGTC
>JABDLQ010000349.1 GCA_013002925.1 Gammaproteobacteria bacterium
GACGCAACATGCCGCTTATTATGGCGGCCTGGTCTGGGTTCTGGCAATGCTGGAAGAATGGCTGACACAGCACCGTCTGGACATCTGATCGTCTGCGGTTTCACTATCGAGCAGTCACCACAGCGTACAAATAATCCTGGTCAGCCGGAGAGTCGGAACCCGGGATGCCCGTTGCGCGAGAATCGCAACGCTAGACAAACGCACGGCTCACGTAATTTTCTGCTTCAGATCAGGCCGCAAACTGTACCGGCGCTTCAAAATAGCTGCGCAGCAGGCGCAGGCTAAAGCGCCAGCCCACATGGTCACCGAATCCGACGCGTGGAATTTCGAAGCGGTTAATCGACCGGTCTGCAAACCCCCACTGCGTCGAAAACGCCGCTTCAAATCCCAGTTCCGACAGCATCTGGACATGCGTTTTATCGTAATCCTGGCCCGGCTTACCGTTGGGATACGCAAAATAACGAAGCTTGCACCCCACTAATTGCTCCAAAAAGTCCCTGCCGGCGATGATATCTTCACGGGCATCCTGAGCCGGAAGGCGCCGGAGTATCGGGTGACTTGCCGTATGAGCACCGATGGTCATGCCCCCCGCATGCAGCGACTTGACCTGCGCCGAGGTCATCATCAGATCATCCGGCAAATCCACTTCGGCGATTTTTGCCACTCGTCTGACTGCCTGTTCGCGTTCGTCGGGTTGTAGATATTTAAACACCGGTATGATGGCGTTGATTGCAGCGACACGTTGTGCATTGGTGCGTACAGGTAAGATGGGCAATTCGAACTGTTCGAGGTCCAGCGCAGTTTTACGCGTTGATCGCAACGCTTCAATAATCGTGTCGTTCCACATACGCCCGCCGTCAAGGTAATCTGACGCAATAAAGAATGTGGCGGGTAGCCCGATGCGCTGCAGTTCATCGAATGCTACTTCAAAGTTGTTGCGGTAGCCATCATCAAATGTAATCACCACTGAATTGCGATGAAGCTTGCCGGCAAACAATCCGCGCACACCCTCGTCAATGGAAATGACGTTAAAATACCTTGCCAGTGACTCCAGTTGTTTGCGAAATATATGCCGATGACAGGTATTCAGATGCAACGGGTCGGCATCCGCCGGCACCTGGTGATAATTTAATATTGCCAAACGATTCTTCATAACCCTGCCCGACGCTTCACGTTCGCACATTGCGGGCGATGGCGCCGCCATCACCAGCAGGAGCGCCCAAACCGTGCTTGATGCGCAGATTCCGCATCTGTTCACTCACCATCGAATAGTCCTCTGCCAGCGGTTGTGTCTCAAGGATCATCCGCAAAATGACCGTCAACGCAATCAGGTGATAGTAGAGGTCGAAATAGGCCATACCCAGAAAAGCCCCACCCACAGCATAGGAGCACATCGACACAATTAACATGCGCGACAAACTTACAATCCACTCGCAATCCTTGCGCTTTTTGGCAAGGGAAATATTACGCATGCAGGTAATCAGAGCGGCCGATCCCAGGGCCAGGAAAAGGCCGAGGCCAACAAACCCCTGCTCGGCAAGAATTTCAAAATATATACTGTGCGAATCGTGAAACTCCGTCGGGTCGGGAGCGTAACGCAGGAATAGTTCCTGGGTAAACGTCCCAAATCCACCACCCGTCATGGGATGATCAAGCGCCAGATAAAATGCAAACCACCATGCATTGATGCGGCCCATCGCCGAATCATCCTGCTCGTATTCGGTGATGCTAAACATACGCTCATGGTAGTGGTCCGGCATAAAATTCCACAGAGCAATGCCAGCCAGAACCAACAGAACACCGATGATTAGTTTGCGCGGGCTGTATAACCAGAAGACGCCACACATGGCACCAACTGCTAAAAAAGCGCCTCGGGAATGGGTAGTGAGAATAGCCAGCGAAGTGAGTCCCAGCACCCCGAAGATTCCCAATTTGACGCGCTTGTCGGCAACGGTCTGCATGACATACACCAGAAGCGGGATTGTCATCACCAGTACAAGACCAAGCGAATTGTTGTCTTCAATGAAGCTGCCAGCCGGCCCCCAGACCAGGTAATTTCCACCGGTCAAAATTGAAAACAAGCCACCTTTGACACCAAAAAATGCCAGCGAGGCGACAATCACCCAAACCAGATATTTCACCTGCTCTTTAGTGCGAATCAATGCCACCGTGAGAAATGCGAACAGCTGAATTTTCATCGTCCTGTCCCATTCGATCATCGACATTTCCCGATCCAGGGCCATGAACGTACTCAAATTCATCCAGAATACGAAAAAAATCCAGATCACAGTCAGTGGGATAAGCTTTATGCTTCTGGGACCCCTGTAGAACACCAGTCCTGCAAGAGTGGTCACACCGACCAGCATGGCAAACGGAAAGTTATAAGCAAACCCCCATGTGAGGCGATGAGGATTCATATAGCCCAGCCATGACCATACCAGTATGCCCAGCCACGGCCTCGCCAGAATCAGTGGCAGGCTGCCTGCCACGATGATGAGTACTAATGCATCTCTCATTTCTGTTCAAACATGCTCGTTAACCCTGTGCACATACGGCACCGGTGAGTCGATTAATCATACTATCTGGATGAGCATGCTGACGCCTACCAGCATACTCCGCTGTAACCGCACGGCAACTGCTCAACGTCCTTCATGCCCACCAGATCAATGACATATTGATTCTCCCGGGCACGGTTTTTAACCTCATCGAGTATCTCTTGCCCACCCAGGCCAACGATAATTACGTCACCATGCGCCATCACCTCAGCACTCGAAGCGCACATCAACTCTGCTATGTGTGGAATGCTTTCTTCAAGATAACGTTTATTGGCACCCATCAGGCGCGCCAGATTGACTTCCGGGTCGTAGATTCTAAGCTGCATGCCCTTGCCTATCAAAGACTCTGCCATGGTCAACAGTGGGCTCTCCCGCAGATCGTCGGTACCACTTTTGAAACTCAGACCGATCATTCCTACAGAGCGTGTATTTTGCGCGAGAACCATATCCAGCGTATGACGTATGTGGGTTTCGTTGCTCGGCAACATACCGGCTAACATCGGCAACTCAACATCATTTTCACGAGCTACATGCAACAGGGCGCGCAAGTCTTTCGGTAGACAGGAGCCGCCAAATGCAAATCCGGGACGCAAATAGGCAGTTGAAATATTGAGTTGCCTGTCTTCGCACACCAGCTCCATGACTTTGCGCGAATCGACATCCAGGCTCTGTGTGACCCGGCCGATTTCATTGGCAAAAGTGATCTTGAGTGCATGAAACGCATTACAGGCATATTTGAGACACTCGGCCGTGCCGATATCAGTGCTGATAAATTTACACGGTAATTGTCCAAACAAATCCTCCAATAACCGCGCTGAAGTTTCGTTGTTACATCCGACAATCGTCATCGGTGGATTATCGTAATCGCGTATCGACGAGCCTTCCCTCAGGAATTCAGGCTGAAAGCACAAACCGAACTCCTCACCACTGCGTTTGCCGGAGTGCTTCTCGATGAGCGGCTCGATCGTCTTCATCACGGTGCCGGGTCGCACAGTGGAACGTATCACCACCGTGTGGAAACCACTTTTTTGTTTCAGGCCCTCACCAATTTCCGCAGACAGTCGCTCGATCGCACCAAGATCCTGATCGCCATTTTTTCGTGACGGCGTACCGACGCAAACGAAAGACATCTGAGTCGCACTGATCGCTTCGGTACAATTCGTTGTCACCGTGACCCTGCCGCTGTTGACAGCGGTCGCCATGGTTTCCTGAATACCCTCTTCCACGATCGGCGGCTTGCCGGACGCGATCAAATCCAGCTTGGTCTGATCGATATCGACACCAACCACTTGATGACCGTCACGTGCGAGGCACGCCAGCGAGACGGCTCCAACATAACCGAGTCCAAAAATACTGATATTCAAAACATTATCCTTCTCAAAAAGCGCCCTGCTGGCGATTTAACATCCAAGTTGCGAGTGTGCTGCCGTGCACGGCAATTCTCATATTATACGTTGAATCAATTGATCCAATTTGTGACATGTGTCGTGCCAGGAAAACGTTGTGGCAAAATCACGGGTGTCCTGGCGTGTCGGCCGGTCCTTTTCGAGCCTTTCCAGAGCTTCCACGATGGCGGTTGAAGAGCGCTCGCGCATCAGCACTCCCGCGCGGGGATCACTGACGACCTCAGGGTTTCCGCCAACGGCGGTGGCTATCACCGGGTTACCGCAGGCAATCGATTCCAGCAGCACATTGGCCATACCCTCACGGCTGGATGCCAAAACCAGGGCATCTGCAGCCGTATACAGCTCCACCATTCGCCGGCGCCCGACCCGCCCGAGAAATCTGACGCGAGGTGCGACGCCCAGACGCTGTGCCTGGCTCTCCAAAGAAGCACGCTGCGGCCCGTCACCGGCAATCAGCAATACTGCATCGGGAATCCGGGGCAGTGCATCAATCACCAGATCATGGCCTTTCAGCTCCACCAGG
This sequence comes from Gammaproteobacteria bacterium, assembly GCA_013002925.1. GTDB lineage: Bacteria > Pseudomonadota > Gammaproteobacteria > Steroidobacterales > SZUA-146 > SZUA-146. The sequence goes on from JABDLQ010000349.1 coordinate 4,485, forward strand.
TTACCGGCAGACAGCAAAACCTGTTGATTACCTCCTTGCTCATCGAATCCCATGCGCTGTCGCAATACGGTGCGGTCACCCGGTCGAAACTCCTGCAGATCAACTCCATTTCTAAGCACGGTGATTTTCGTTTCATCAAACCCAAGCTCAGCCATTTTGGCGGCAAGGGCAGCAGACACCGCCACTATGGCCTGACATCGTGCAGCGGCCTCCCGCATCATGCGCAAAGGCCCCTGGTACTGACTGATTAAATTAATATCGCTACCACGAGCCGTGATCATCAACGGTAAGTCGAATTTCTGCGCCAACCGGGCCGCAGCCACCCCGTCCGGGTAAAAATAATGTGCATCTATCAAGGCCGGTCTAAACCCGTTCCGTAATAACTGTGTCATCGAGCTTCCGGCGCTGCGGTAAAGGAAACCGGGCGTCAGATTCATACCGACTTTTGGAATCACCAGGTAACGAGGATGCCACACGTCAACACCCTGGCGTGATTCATGGGCAGGCACACGAGCCCGGGTGGCGTAGGCACCAAACCGGCGGGACTTAAGTGGGAACCACGGTACCGGAGCAAGCACGTGGCTGTGATAGGCATGCTGCTTTAATAACGCTTGCAGCCGCGTCTCCACAAAAGTTCCCAACGCTGGCTGAGCGGCGTTGGGATATAAGGTGGTAAACGTCAAAAACGACGTCGACACCGGAATCGTCCGAATATCATGCAGCCGCCCTGGCATCGTCACCGCGCATGACGCGGTTGTGAAATCCGTCAAACATCAGCAATGCCCAGATAATTGCCGTGTAGTCGCTCTTGCCGCTGAAGTGATCCTGACCAATTTTGCGTAACTGGTCGACGTCAAAAAACCCACTGTCCGCGAGGCCCTCGCCGCCCAACACATGAGCCACCTTGTCCTTTAGCGGGCCACGAAACCAGCTGCCGATTGGCACGGCAAAGCCCATTTTCGGGCGATACAGAATGTCGTGTGGCAACAATTGCTCGAGTGATGTCTTGAAAATATGTTTGCCTTCGCGTCCATGTAATTTATCGCCTGGACGCAAGCCGGACACCCAGTCTACGAAAGTATGATCCAGCAGCGGAACACGAACTTCAAGCCCCTGCGCCATGCTCGTGCGATCAACCTTGGTCAGGATGTCGCCGGGCAAATAAGTTTTGAAATCCAGGTACTGAACCAGGGACAACCCATCATCCGTTGGGGCGTCGGCAGCATATCGCCGAAAATGCTCGATCGACTGGTAGCCCGCCAGTTCCCGCTTGAACGCATCGGAAAACAGCCGTTGCCGCAACCCGGTCGGAAATATCGACACACTATGCAGGTATCCGGCCAGACTGTCGCGGCCCAGCGCTTCCAGCGTTGATTTTGCGCGTAACACCTGCGGCGCCCAGTCCAGTTTGGGATACAAACGACCCAACGTTCCAAACAGGGGGCCGCGCACGCCTTGTGGTAATCTGCGACGCACTTTTTCTTCGTACATATGCCAGCGATAGCGCCGATATCCGGCAAAATTTTCGTCACCACCATCTCCGGACAACGCCACCTTTACCTGCTTTCGGGCCAGTTCACATACCCGGTAAGTCGGCATGGCTGAACTATCGGCATAAGGCTCATCGTACAGGTAACTGAGATGGTCGATCAGGTCAAAGTCTTCCGGATCAACCTGTTCGACATAGTGTTGTGTTTGCAGGTGTTTCGCGACCTGGTCTGCATAGCGTGCCTCATTGAATTCCGGATCGCCAAAAGATATCGAGCAGGTTCGCACCGGGGCGTCCGAGAGTTGTGACATCATTGCCACAATGGCACTGGAATCGACACCCCCTGACAGAAAAGCGCCCAGCGGCACATCAGCGATCATGCGCAGGCGCACCGACTCCTGCAAACGTTCAATGATCTCTGCTTCGGCATCAGCAACCCGATAGTTGCCGTGGGGTGCGAATGAAATATCCCAATATTGCCGCGGTTCAGGCACCGACTGACCACGCCGTACCAGCAGTGTGTGCCCGGGTGGTAGTTTGAACACATTTTTCAGTATCGTATAAGGCTCGGGCACGTATCCGAACGTAAAATAGTCTTCGACTGCACCGGGCATAATATTTCGTTCCAACCCCGGGTGTTCCAGCAGAACTTTTAGCTCCGATCCAAACAAAAAGAAATCGTCTGCGGTGCAGGCATAATAAAACGGCTTGATACCGATCCGGTCCCGGGCTGCGAATACACAGTCCTGGTTGCGATCCCAGATAACAAACGCAAACATCCCGTTTAATCGTGAAACGCATTCTGGCCCCCACACCTGCCAGCCGTGAACGATCACCTCCGTGTCTGAGTCAGTCGCAAATATACAACCCAGTTGGCGCAATTCTGCACGCAGTTCCTGATAGTTATAAATCTCACCGTTAAACGTAATCGCAACAGTACCATCTGTGTTATAAATCGGTTGTTTACCGCCAGCCAGATCGATAATGGAAAGACGCCGATGACCGAGCCCCACACCAGGCTCTACATGGGTGCCAAAATCGTCCGGTCCACGATGACTTACCGTGTCATTCATTCGACGCAACAAGGATTCATCAATCCGGCGTTTTTCCCTGTAATCAAATATCCCTGAAATACCACACATCGTCTTTTTCCTGTTTATGCTGCGCTATGCACACTGGTGTACAGATTTGCGTAGCTTGCCACCATCTTTTCCAGAGTAAAATCTTTTTCCACCCGTTGCCTTGCGGCCTGACCATGACGATGGCGCAATGGCTCGTCATCCGCATAGCGCAGAATCATGGCGGCAAGTGCCATCTCATCACCACCTGGATAGAGAAGCCCGTTCACCTCGTGCTCGACAAGCTCACTATTGCCACCGACGTCAGCTGCTATAACCGGTAAACCGCTCGCCATCGCCTCGAGTATCGTATTTGAAATACCTTCGTTAAAAGAAGGCAAAACAAAAACATCAAATTCTCGCATGACCTGCGGTATATCACTGCGTGGTCCATCAAGAATCACGCATTTTTCGAGGCCAGCGTCAACAATCTCGGAGCGCAGCACAGATTCCATGCTACCACTGCCAACTAGCCGGACCTGAAGCCCAATGCCTGTATCTGTTGTTGCACCCAGGTGCGCGACTGCACGCACAAGTGACGGCAGATTTTTAACCTCCTCCAGTCGCCCGACAAATCCAATAACAAAATGTTCATGTTCATGTTCACGCCTGTCAGCTGGCTTGAATCTCTCGTGATCCACGCCGTTGTAAATCTGTACAAGTTTGTGGGGCGCTATACCCACCTCCTCGCGCTGCCAATTCCTGATATGACGTGACACAGACAAACATTTACACGCAATCAGCGACATCCACCTGCGCAATAACAAATAGCGGCGATTTGCACCCTTAATATCGTGCATATCCCAACCGTGCTCGCTATGGATCAGTTTTGCACCGCCCGCGAGTCGTACAACCAATGCACAATCAACCGTGCCAAAATTTCTCGTGTGCACTATCTGTGGGCGAATTTTTCGCAACAGCTTCCATAACCGC
>JABDLQ010000362.1 GCA_013002925.1 Gammaproteobacteria bacterium
CGCAGCGTTGCCAGGCGCGAGGGTTTTCCTGCAGGTACGGTGCGCGTCGTCATGTGCCCGGTCCTGACCGCGCAGATTTTGCACCGGTCGTCTGGGTACCAGCGCACCACAGGGCGGCGCGACCCGATATATATAAGGAAGTCTCTCCCGGGTGTCCGCAGACTTTGTGCCCGTAACGATCCATCCTGTTATCGTGTCACCAGGGTCAGAGGTGTCAATAAATGACAGTGGTTGCCGGAATCAATCAAACCTTTTGTTTGCATTTATGCGGGAAATTCTGGCGGCGTTTTGCAAACAACGTGTGTATTTCGTGATGACAAATGCTGGTGTTTTGTCGCCGTGTCACATAGTTGTTCAGGATTATGCCGCATGCACCTTCAATGTCTGACCAATGTCATCCATAATCCGGCGCAGTTGATCGTAATCCGGGTGCCTTACCCGCAGCCACGCGTTGGCCATGTAGCCAGCCTCCACGGCCTGGGTCGGAGTGCCGGGGTCCGGCAGCCGTGACGCAACAATACATTCACCGTAAAGATCGTGGATACGCTCGACGCCGGAATAACCGGCAATACGTCCGTCACGATCAGGGCGCAGAGCAATCATGCCAGCAGCATAGCGGCGCGACGGTGGGGTGTGAGTTTTCGCGTGGGCAAGTGCATGTGCCCATTCAAAATACAAATCGAATTCGTTGGCCGCATTATAGACGTCCCACTGCCCAACGCCGGGCGGGCGGCATCCTATTTCCGAAAACTTAAGCCCCTTGGGACCAAAAAACCACTCCATATGTGTTGCAGAAGTGCCGATGCCGAGTATCCGGATAACATCACGAGTCATTTGCCGTACCTCCGCGTATCCGGGAGCCTCGATGCGATTGGTCGTTACCATCTGCGGTGAAATCCAGCGCTCACGCATGGCTTCGAGCACATTCGGGTAGTAATGGGTGATGAATTCGTGCGTCACATTGCCGTTAATGGTCAATGTATCGATGTAGCCTTCATGGCCCTCGATGAATTCTTCAATCGCAACCGCATGCCCGGCAGCCAGGCCGCATTCATCAATCACTTCTTCCAGCTCTGTGTCGGCGCGGACCTTGTATGTAGCCGATGCGCCAGCCCCATCCGGTGGCTTGATAATCAGCGGGTAGCCGACTGCCGCAGCAAAATCCCGGGCATCCTGTGGTGATTCGGCGCGGGTCGACTGCGCACAGGAAATTCCGGCAGCGCGTAACGCGTCTTTCATGGCAGGTTTGTCGCGGCATAAAAACGCCGTTTTGACCGACGTGCCGGGTATCCCGGTGGCTTTGCGTACTTTCGCCGCCGCCATGATATGCGCTTCGATCGTCGCCTCGAGACGATCCACCCACAAATGTTGTTGTACAAACCGCACCGCCTCCAGCAACGACGGTTCGTGTACTACCGAGCGCACCTGCACATAATCGTGGAGCCAGTGTTTGACCTGCTCATCAAGATATTCTTGCGGGCGTTCGCCAATCCCGATGACTTTGGCACCGGCTGCGTGCAGTGCGCGAACAAACTCGCGCTGATTGCTGGGAAAAGAAGGTTCTATAAAAATAATGTTCATTGTCCGGCCAACCACCGATAAAGTTTGACGTACTGTTGACCCTGTTTCTCCCACGAGAAATCCATGGCCATCCCGTTGCTAATAATTTTTTGCCACAAAGGCTGATTTGCTTGCAGAGTCAGCGCTGTCGAAATCGCCCAGTACAGACCGGCTTCATCATAGTCACTGAATAACACGCCGGTACCGGTACCCCTGGCCGGGTTGATCTGCGCGACGGAATCCGCCAGGCCGCCGGTGGCCCGAACTACAGGTATCGTACCGTATTTCAGGCTATACAATTGATTGAGTCCGCAAGGTTCGTACAGCGATGGCATCAGAAACATGTCGCTGCCCGCTTCGATCCAGTGCGCCAGACGGTTGTTATAGCCGCGGTAGTAACTGACACGACCTCGGGCGGCACGCTGCAAAGACTCGAAAAACAGTTCGTAGTGGGGTTCGCCGCTGCCGAGCACTGCCAGGGAAAAATTACGTTTGGCCAACAGGTCCGGCAATACTTTGACCATCAGGTCGATGCCTTTTTGACTGACCAGCCGGGTAACAATACCGATCACTGGCTGTCTGGAGGTGCCGGCAAGGCCCATTTCACGCATCAGACCCAGTTTGCAAACCCGCTTGCCAGACATGTCATCGGGAGAGTAGCGATGCGGAATCAGCTTGTCCGTTGCCGGATTCCACTCAGCGTAATCCACCCCGTTTAGTATGCCGATCAGCCGGTCGCTGCGCTGGCGTAAATAACCGTCGAGCCCGATGCCGTATTCAGTACCCTGAATCTCGCGCGCATAGGTCGGGCTCACCGTTGTTAGCAGGTCCGCATAGAGCACGCCGGTCTTGAGAAAATTTATCCGCCCCTGACTGAGATCATCCTGGTGCAGCCTGTCTGTGCTGTAACCGAGATTCAGATCACTGAGGATGTCCGCGCTGAAAACGCCCTGATAGCCGATATTGTGAATCGTCAGAATCGAACGGGTGCGCGCGAATAACCGGTCCCACGAGTAGACAGTGCGCAAATACAACGGGATGAGAGCGGTATGCCAGTCATTACAGTGAAATATATCAGGCGCAAATTGCATATGCTGACACATTTCAATGGCGACCCGGGACAGAAAAATGAAACGCAAATGTTCATCCGTTCCGGAGCCGTAAATTTCCGGGCGATCATAGAGCGCCGGACATCGCAACAGGTAAACCGGCAGACCATTGGTCGGCAGAACCACCCGGTCAATGGAGTACTCGATGTCCCAGGGGCCGACGGTAATATAGAGATTTTGCAGTCTGGGAACAGGCTCGATCCGCAGGCCCGTGCGGTCAATGCGCGAATAAAATGGCATCAGTACGCGCACATCGTGCCCGGCATGGTGCAGGTAGGCAGACAACGCCGCACTGACATCGGCCAGACCACCGGTTTTTGCAAGCGGTGCAAGCTCTGCTGTTGCCAGGCAGATTTTAAGTTTACTGTTTGTCGCCAATGGTGGTCCCCGGTGAGTCCTGTGAATGCTATTCTACGCTGACTGGCATACCGGTGTCTGGCACAACCCACAGCGAACATCGAAACTATGAATATACTGCTTATCTCTCCAGGATACCCGGCTGATATGCCGGAGTTTACCCGCGGCCTGGCACAGAGCGGCGCCCGTGTCTTCGGCGTCGGTGATTCACCTGCGCATGTGCTGCCAAATCTGGTGCGCAGTTCGCTGTCTGATTATGTGCAGGTGGCCTCGTTATGGGACAGCCAGCGCGTGATTGGCGAGTTGCACGAGCGTCTGAGAGGGCAGGAGCTTGACCGGATCGAGTGCCTCTGGGAGCCGGGCATCATGCTGGCGGCCGAACTGCGCGAGCATTTTGGCGTGCCAGGTCTCAGCGTTGCCCATGCCCGTCTGTTTCGCGACAAGGAAGCCATGAAAATGGCGCTTGATAATGCCGGCATCCGCACACCGCGTCATGTTGCGGTCGACAGCATCGCCGCCTGCTGGGAGGCGGTTGAAAAAATCGGGTATCCGGTCATTCTCAAACCCATTGATGGGGCAGGTTCCGCGGACACCTATCGGGTCGAATCTGCGAACGAACTGCGTTCGGTGCTGCCGTTATTACGCCATGTGCCGACGATCAGCGTGGAGGAGTTTATCGACGGCGAAGAATATACTTTTGATACGATTACCATTGATGGCAGGATCGCCTATCACAACATTGCCTGGTACCGGCCGCGGCCACTGATAGCGCGGAGCAATGAGTGGATCAGTCCGCAGGTAATCGCCCTTCGCGATGTGGACGATCCGCGCCTGGCCGCTGGTGTGAAAATGGGCTTTGACGTGATCAAGGCGCTGCAATTTGGTACCGGGTTTACTCACATGGAGTGGTACCGCAAAGCGGATGGCGAGGTTGTTTTTGGCGAAATCGGTGCGCGTCCGCCGGGTGCCCATCAGGTGGATCAAATGAAATACGCCTGCGATTTTGATGTGTTTAAAGCCTGGGGTCAGGCGCTGGTAACGGGGCGCATCGAAGAGCACTTCGAACGCCGTTATAATGTGGCGACTGTTTACAAACGGGCGCGTGGCATTGGGCGAATTACACGCCTCGATGGCGTCGACTCATTGCAGCAAAAAATCGGTCAGCACGTCGTGTGGAACACGCTGCTGGCGCCGGGTACTCCCCGCCGCGACTGGCGCAAGACGCTGGTCTCTGACGGTTTTGTCATGCTGCGTCATGCTGAGCTGGAAAAGACACTGGCGATGGCTGATGCAGTCGGCAGCGAGCTGCAGCTCTACGCGGAATAGCACCATTTCAGGGCAAGGCTGTGTCAGCGAATCGTTCCTGGCACGACAGTCTGTCGCGTGTCACGTCAGGCAAACTCATCCAGGTATTGTGGCAGCATGGCCCGCCAGGTTTCCCAGTCGTGGCGCCATTCGGGACCCCAGGAGTCTACGCGATTCGGTATGCCCTTTGCGCCCAGCACTTGCGCGAGGCGCCACGACTGACCGATGTCTTCGTAATCACCTTCACCACTTGGCAGCAACACCAACCTTTGGCGCAGCATCTCCAGCTGCGGGCCCTCGAGATCCGGTAAATAATGCAGGGGTGAAGAAAAATAAAAGTCGTTGTTAAAACTACCTTCCAGGTATTTGGACAGATCGAACGTGCCGCTCATTGCAATCGCCAGTCGAAACGCATCCGGGTGACGGCACAGCGTTGCAACCGCGTTAAAGGCGCCGATTGATGCCCCGGCCGTAATAATTTCGATGTCATGCGATGCACAGTCATTGCGTATCGCTGGAGCGACTTCTGCATAGATAAAAGCATCAAAGCAGTTTTGCAGTCGGGAGCAATACGCCGCTGAGTGCTCGCCCGCAAACCAGGCTGCACCGGCCAGGCTGTCAGTGGAATACACCTTGATGCGACCTGCTTCAATCAATGGACTGAGAGCGCCAATCAGATGAAAGCGCTCAATTTCCTCGGCATCTCCACCTGCCGTTGGAAAAAGTAGTACCGGCGTGCCGAAATGCCCCCATCGCACGAGCTGCACATACTGCTCGACACGGGGTGAATACCATCGGGTTATATCCTTGTTCACTGCGCACCAATACCCCGTTGTTGTTGCCGCCACTGCTGAATGCGGTTCCAGAACAGCTCGGAAAACTGATCGTGTTCATGTGCCGGGTACAGGGACTCGACTTTTTCGCGGATCGCATCCTGGACTTCCTGCGAGCCAAAATAGTTGTCAGCTACTTCGTCAAGGTGACCAAGATGCTTGTCGCAAAATTCGTCGAAACCATCCACGTCAAAACGCTTGCTGGCAATTTTTACATATTTGGCCAGTTTGTCGTCGAACGATATGTCTTTTGCCGCAATGTCAAAGTACTCCCGCCAATTCAGGTCGGTGTTCATCTTGCGCTGGGTTGCCGCGCAAAAAATTGACCAACGCAAATTTGCCTTGATGAGCCACGGGAAATGAAAATGCAGGGACGTGACCTGGGAGTCGGGACACGCGTTTGCAAAGTCAATCGGATGCCACACGCCATTACTGAGAAGCGACTCGCAGGAATTAAAATCCCAGCCAAAAAACGCATTAATCACCATGGTAATTTCAGTCAGACGCCGCGTGTCCTCCGCCGCCAGAAAGTCCGTGTCCATCCGATAGCGATCATGTAACGGTGCATCAGGATCATAATTGACGCATCGCCACTGCGGGCCCAGCCCGATGCAGCGCACGAAGCCGTCAAAGGGCACGACTCCTTTTTGCAGGTGCATCACGCGGGTGCCGCTTTCGTCGTACGCCTTGCGCAATGCTTCACGGTCCTTAATTGCTGTGACGCCTACCCAGGCACCGCCGTCATAGGGTTTCATAAACAGCGGATAGCCAATCTTGTCACCGATGTCGCCGAGACTAAACAGTTTTGCGTAGCGTTTTAATGTGGGATGCAAGTCCGGCGACTCGAGGTATTCCTTGGGCGGTAACAGCCAGGTTTCCGGCACAGGTATTCCCAACCGCATCATGGCGCTGTAGGAGGTCTGTTTTTCCATGGACTGCAGTGACCAGGGGTTATTAAACACGTACAGGTCATTTACCAGGATGGATTTTTTGATCCATTCGCGTGAGGTGTTGTACCAATGTGTCAATCGGTCGATGACCACGTCGTACTTGCACGGCTGCATCAGATTGAACGGTTCGATGAGCACACGTTCAACTTCAAAACTCAACGTGTCTTTGCCGTAAGGAATCTTCAGGTCGAGTTCTTTTAGCAAGCCTTCATAGCAAATGGGCCAGCAAATATCGGCGCCCAGGGACAGGCCGATGTGTCGTGTGTGTTGAGCCATTGTTAAAAGTTCCTTACAGGTTGGCGATATTCCCCAATACTACAGGTGAACCCTTCATGGTGTGCAAGTTAATCAGGCTTACTCATACACCATCCAGGCGGGCCCGGGCATCAGCCACGACAGACCAAGACGCAATCGATCGCGCCAGTTTTCCCAATTGTGGGCATCGCGGGCTTCTTCGAAGCGCACATCGACACCCTTGGACTGCAGGTGGGGGACAAGTGAGCGGTTTTCATAAATCAGCGATTCGTACATGCCACAGCTCATGAAAATGCGGTCGGATGGACGTCCGGGGTGCTCGCGAAATTCATTCATAAAGCGCACAACGGGGTCAAATACCGGGCCACGGCGATGACGGCCGATATCGCTGAAGGCAAACGAACCGGACTGTAGCAGCAACGTGCCGTATTGCTCCGGAAAACGCCATGCTGCGTGCAATGCAGCAACCCCGCCAAAACTTGCCCCCATCAGGCAGCGCATATCGGCACTGTCATCGAGAGGATAGGCGCTGTTCATAAACGGCACGAGATCCTCAGCCAAAAAGCGCGCATGTGTGTCGTTGCCTGCATATTCGTTCAGTCGGTCAGGAGACTGAATCAGCGCCGCGATCAGTGACGGGATCTCAAGGCGATGGGTCAGGTTGTCCAGAACTGTTTTCAGGTCAGCGTAGCGCAGGTAATCAATGCCGTCATGCACAATCAGAAGTGGGTAGCGGCGATTCTCCCGAAAAGTCGCCGGCAGATACACCTGGATCTCACGCGACTCTCCGAACGCGGTGCTATCAATGTGCCGGCGATGCACCGAGCCTGCGCGCGCCACCGGATCGTGCCGCGTCCAGTTGGGGCGCTGGTATCCATAGCCCTGGCAAACAGAATTGGCGCCAAACGGATCGTGCGCGCGCACCTCATTGAGTGGATCCAGGATGAGCTGTTTATGACCGTTTTGGACAACTTCAAACTTGTACTCTATTCGCGAGCCCTTCGGGAGTTCGATGGTCGTTGCCCACAGATCTGTGTCGGGCAATGCCTGGAAGGGCTGAGCCGTGTCAAGACCCGATATCCAACAGCGCAAATAAACCGCATCAGCCGCGCCGCGGTATACAAACGTAACATCAGTACCGTCAACCAGCGGAAAATCCTGCGCTGCCAACAGCGCATCAATGTCTGCTTTTTCAGGACGGCTTTTGCGGACCAGTTTACGCAGTGCAGGATTCATGCGGCACGCACCCGCACAAACTTGCCGGTGCGTGTCATTCTTTTCGCCGCGGTGCTGGACAGGAGGCTGTCGCCCCTGAACAGCAGCGACGCACCATTGTCCAGAGTCACACAGGTGGCCGGTGCAAAGCGGCGGCTGAACAAACTGGTCCGTGTTGCATCTTTGGCACGCAGACGCCGCTGTGGATCCGGTAACACAACGGTGTGCGGGAGAATATCCATACCAGCGCACATGATTTCCGAGTCACGGCGGCCCTGTGGCAGGCGATCGTGAAACAGCACAATATGCTCACATAGCACCATGGCGCCGGCAGACCAGGCAACGATGTTTTTGTGCCGCAACTGTTTGTCGAGCCCGAACAGGCGCAGACGATTCATCAGCACCACAACATTACCGCCGGTAATCAATACGGTTTCGTAGTGTTGCAACTCCTCGGCCACAGCATCGCGATAGTCAGACAGTCGGGCCCATGACGCGGGGCTGATGGCATCGTCACAGCGCGTATGCGCTTTTTCGACCTGCCTCAGGTGGTGCCGATCGAGCGCACGCACCTGGGCG
>JABDLQ010000363.1 GCA_013002925.1 Gammaproteobacteria bacterium
TGTCGATCGATACTTGCGGCATCCCCGTAATCGAAGCCATGGCGAGCATGTTGCACCCAGAATCCGACTGATACGGTGATGCCCAGTTCATGAGTACGATCCAGCAGATTCTTGCCATCAACCATACGCTCGATCTGATCGATACCCCAGGTACGGATCGAGTTGCCGCCCGAATCTGCCAACAGATCCAGGGTACCACTTGTTCCTCGTCGACCGCCTAACCCCGCACCCTTGACCAGGTAGGGTTTACCATTGCGCAGCAGGGTGTAACTGCCATCAGCCTGCTGCACTACGCTGACCTCGGAACCAGATGTCATGTTCTGACCGGCTTGCAAATTGGCAGAGAAGACAGCCAGCAATGCCAGCATCGACAAGAAGATATTCCGTGGCAGCCGGGACACGATCAGAAGTCTCCACTCAATGCATTGATCTTGGGATAGGCTGCATCAGCCGGCGACCAGAACCAGCCCTTGGGGTCCCAGGCTTGTGCATAGAAAAGTTCATCTCTGACAACTTTATATGCAGCGACGGCCTCGTTCTTCTTGCCTAGTTTTGTGAGTGCTTCACCCTTGATGAAGTAACTGGTACCGACATCGTTCAATGCCCAGTAATCGTGCACCTTGTCGATATGCGCTTTCGCCTTCAGTGATGCCTGCATCGCTCTCGCCCTATCCTCGTAGAGCTCGGCACACTTCTCGGTGTACTTGATCGCGTGTTCGTAATTACCCGCGATCAGGGCTTTCCAGGCATTGGTGGTCAGTGTCTGGGAAGTGTGATCACCGTAATCCAGTACTGCAGGTGCCTGTGTTGCAGGGGCTTGCGGGGAAAGTGTAGAAGAGCACCCGATGGCTAACAGGGCCGTCGCAAAAAATGTAAGTATCTTGTTCATGATATTGTACCTCGTTTGCTATAAACACTGAAATGCTAAATGTTTTACAGCTTAGCAATTCAGCAGAATGTGTATGCAACAGAAATCTATCATTTTGTATTCTTAACATAGAGCATAAAAACGCCACCCCAAAGGACGGCTTTTTCAGAACCAAACTGACGAAGAATCAGTTAACGCCTACAGCGTTGAGGTCGGCAAAGGCCTGCTTGATACGCTCAACCATGCCTTCCTGACCCTTACGCAGCCATACGGAGTATAGGAAGCGTAAACCACATACCTCGTAGAAAACCACCCAAACTACACCCGAGACCCACTGCACCCCGCAACATAAAACCCGCTGTTTGCGAACTTCCGGGTTGGGTCGTAAGCGGACCCACCGTCTCTGATCTTCCCAAGGTCCGCAATCCACAGTATAGCGGCCATTCGATCGATCTCCGACGCTTTTAATTACAAGATTTTCTCGCCTTGTTTTGATCGATCAACAACTTAGTTTATATCTCCGACACTTTTAATTGCAAACCGACAATTTTAATTACCAGAAACCGGCTCTACTGGTTCACCGACTGCATGGTTATTGCAAACCTGAATTCGAGCTTTGCGATGCGTGGGATCACTACCGGTTTTTCATCGATCAGGAACCGGGTAAAAAATGAATGAGTGACTGGCTCATCAGTAAGTTCGTAGACGGGCGTCAAGACCCGGTGATTAACTACATCATCAACCAGCCAATCGTGTTCTTTGGCGGTGATTAACATCTTTAACTGGGGTCCTGCATCACCTGACACGTGCATTCTTTTTACAACGTCGAGATTGTAATACTCCGTCGTATTATGGTTCAGCGTGTGCTTGGGAACATGAATGGATTTGCCCGGCGGCGTAATCGCAAGCGTAAACTCCCACTCCTTCCCGATGTTCTTGCCGCTATAAAATACCGAGACAAGTTCAACAGTAACAATACAACCGCGTGCCATGAATCGGTTTCCTTATCTTGGTTGCAAGGCCCCGGACGTGAAAATCAAAAATCATCAGGTGAAATCAGCTAAATGATGCACTTTTTAACCCATAAAATACAGCGTCATTTGGGTAGAGTACGACGATAAGACCTGTTCAAACAGGTTTTAACCACGACAAGCAACATCAAAACCGGATCCGATTCATACAGCTTGTGCCGCTCAGCACCTGCTCTATCAACAAAACCCTGAGCGGTATTGGAATGCCGGCAGCACGCCTTAAGCGTTTTATGCGCGGTGTCCGCTGATTTGGGTGTAAGATGATCAGGTCGTGTAAACGCCATAGAACGTATGCCGGGCCGTGAAACGGCTGTGGCAGTACTCCTTATTTTTAATTTACGCTCAGAATAATTGCGGAGGAAAGAACTATGCAACACCTGACATCAAAACGACTAAGGGCCGCCGTCGTATTTCTCGTTGGCCTCATGCTGATGGGGGCTGGCAGCATCGGGAGCCTCACGAATGACGCCACAGTCCAGGAACGCAAAGCCGGTGGGAAAAAAGGGCTCGATCCTACTGCGGCTGAGGAGCTAAGAACCGCCGGTGTAGACAAATACCTGGGAGCTTTTTCGCCGATCTCATCTACCGACGTCGGTGACGGCTGGACAAAACACACTTTTGATCCTGATGGCGGTAACGGTCCGATCTGTATTGCCGGCACCCCGTACTCGGTGTTCACGCGCGGTGGTAATCCGTCCCGTCTGCTGATCTTTGAGCAGGGCGGTGGTGCCTGCTGGCAAGGATTTTACAATTGCAATGTGCTGTCCGAAGATCAGGAGCCGCCCACAGATCGGGTTGGCATCTGGGACTTCGAAGCCAAGGACAATCCGTTTGCCAATTACTCCATCGTGTACATGCCGTACTGCGATGGTTCGGTGTTTACCGGCGACAATGACGTATTCGATCCGGACTTTGGGCTGGCCATCGGCGTACCGGCAGTCCAGGTGCGCTTTCATCGCGGTTTGCGCAATCAGTCCGCTGGCATGGATCTGGCCAAAACTCTATTTCCGCACGCCAGCCGGATTACTGTTGCAGGCTCCAGCGCAGGAGGAGTGGGGGCTACCGCCTTTGCGCCGTTTCTGGTGCGATTGCTGTACGGCAACCAAACCAAACTCACGGTCTTTAATGACGCAGGACCTGTGACGGTCAACCTGGCGGCAATAGACGATATTGCTGCGCGCGCCGCGGACTGGCGCTTTGGCCAGTTTTACCCGTCAAGCTGCCTGGATTGCGATGACATGGGACAGTCCACCGCGATTATCAAATGGCGCCTGGATAATGATTCTACTATTCGCGAAGCGTTTTATGAGACGGACGGTGATTTGACCAACCGCTTTTTCCTGGGTCTGCTGGGCGATCCCGCAGGTTTTCGGAACCTCATCGTGACAGAACACGGCCTGCTGAATGCCGCACATCCCAACCGCTACAAGCGCTTCATCGTCGCGGGGGATACGTCACACACCGCTTTGCAGACCCCGCTGTTTTACAGTCAGGATGCCAATGGAGTTTTTCTGAATGAATGGACCAGCGATTTCCTGGTACCCCTGCCGTTTTGGCAGGATATCGTGGAGTCACCGACGCGCTGATCGCTCCGGAAATTGATTCGATCAGCCCGTTCAACTAAGGCGCCGGCTGACACCGATTGATCCGGACAACCATCAGGACCCCGCTGCGGCGGGGTCTTTTTTTGCCGCGACAACCCACCGCACTTACTAACAAGACAAAAACACCTGTGCTGCTACCTGCCACGAGTTTGCCAGCGCCCGTTATATTCCGGCATCTGAACCGCTCTACATCAACACAACGCCCCGGATAACCCCGCGATTGTCAGGGGAAGAAACGGGCAAGCGGTCTGGAATGTTTGGGCCAGCAAGCCTTGGTAACAGTGGCTACCGAAGGGTTTCTTTCACGCGGCGACTAGAATTCGTTATGCTGTGCGCCGCACCAACTGTTATTTCCGGAGTATCCATGCCACAGGCAGCCGCAAACGGTATCACCATCGAATATGAGACGTTCGGATCCGCGTCGAATCCCGCTATCCTGCTGATCATGGGTCTGGGCATGCAGATGATTGCGTGGCCGGAAATGTTCTGTCGCGAACTCGCGTCCCAGGGATTTTACGTGATCCGTTACGACAACCGTGATACCGGGTTTTCGACGAAATTCGCCGGCAGCAAGACGCCCGGCGTCGCCTCAATGGTCATTCGCAGCCTGCTGCGTCTGCCGGTTCGCGGTGCGTATACACTGCCAGATATGGCTGCAGATGCGGCGGGTCTGCTGAACGCCCTTGAAATCGATGCCGCCCACATCGTGGGCGCTTCCATGGGGGGGATGATTGCCCAGAACCTCGCGGCAGGTCATCCCCACAACGTACTCTCCCTGACATCGATCATGTCCACCAGTGGTCATCGTTCTCTGCCAGGCGCCGATCCATTGGTGGCCCGGCATATGTTCCGGTCACGGCCGTCCGGCAATGACCGGGAGGCCGTGATAGAGCACAGCATGCGCACGTTGGAGCTTATCGGCAGCCCGGCGTATCCAATAGACGATGAGACCCGCCGGGAAATGACGGCACTGGGGTATGACCGCTGTTA
>JABDLQ010000385.1 GCA_013002925.1 Gammaproteobacteria bacterium
CCTTGGTCTCGCCACCATGAACCTGCGCCATCACCTTCGTCAGGGCCGCCGTCAGCGTCGTCTTACCATGATCGACGTGACCTATCGTGCCAACGTTTACGTGTGGCTTGGTTCTCTCAAATTTTTCTTTTGACACGGTACATTCCTCTTGATGTCGTCCGGCCCCGAAGGACAGGTATTATTTTGTATTTAACCAAACTCTCTGTTTAAAACTGATTCAGCGACGGCTTTTGAAACCTCACTGTACTCCTTAAATTCCATCGAGTATGTCGCGCGCCCCTGGCTCTTCGAGCGCAAGGCCGTGGAATACCCGAACATCTCTGCCAGTGGCACTTCCGCCCGAATCACGCGTCCAGCGGGCGCCTCTTCCATCCCCTGCATGACACCACGACGACGATTCAAATCGCCCATCACGTCACCCAGATATTCCTCCGGCGTGACCACCTCGACCTGCATCAGCGGCTCCAGCAGCACGGCACCTGCTTCGCGGGCGCCATCTCCAAATGCCATTGAACCTGCAATCCTGAACGCTATTTCACTGGAGTCCACGTCATGAAACGAACCGTCCAACAGTGTCACCTTGCAGTCCACCGTGGGATAACCCGCCAGCACTCCGGACTGCATACGCTCCTGTATACCTTTATCGACCGCCGGTATGAATTCACGTGGAATCGCACCGCCGGTTATCGCATCGACAAACTCGTAGCCTGAGCCCCGTGGGGTCGGCTCTATGCGAATGACGACATGACCATACTGTCCTTTGCCACCACTTTGCTTGACGAACTTGCCTTCCTGTTCGACCGCTTGCCGTATCGTTTCCCGATACGCCACTTGCGGTGTGCCTACATTGGCGTCAACGTTAAACTCGCGCCGCATCCGCTCGACCAGTATCTCAAGATGCAACTCGCCCATCCCCGAGATGATGGTTTGACCAGACTCTTCGTCCGTCTTCACTTTGAATGACGGATCCTCTTTCGCCAGCTTGCCGAGCGCCACGCTCATTTTTTCCTGATCCGCAATAGTTTTCGGCTCTACAGCCACCGCAATGACCGGCTCCGGAAACTCCATGCGTTCCAGTGTAATGACCTTGCCTGCGTCACACAGCGTGTCGCCGGTCGTCACATCCTTGAGGCCCACGGCCGCCGCTATGTCACCGGCACGCACCTCCTTGATTTCGGCCCGGTCGTTTGAATGCATTTGCAACAAGCGCCCAATCCGCTCTTTTTTACCTTTTACCGGGTTGAACACCGTGTCGCCCGATTTGAGCACGCCGGAGTACACCCGTATAAACGTCAAATTGCCAACATACGGGTCGGTCGCGATCTTGAACGCCAACGCCGCAAACGGCTGTTTGTCGTCACTTTCCCGCACGCCCTCCTCGCCATTTTGTTCCATGCCCGCAATCGGCGGTACATCCACCGGCGACGGCATGAAATCGACAATCGCATCGAGCATGGCCTGCACGCCCTTGTTTTTGAATGCCGAGCCACACAAAGTCAACACCACTTCGTTGGCCAGCGTCCTCTGCCGCAAGCCCTGCCGGATCTGCTCAGCGGACAAACTACCGGTCTCCAGATAGACATCCATCAACTCTTCGGAGGCTTCAGCCGCGGCTTCTACCATGCTGTCACGCCATTTCGTCGCATCAGCAAGCAGTTCCGAAGGTATCTCCCTTGCCTCGTAGGTGACCCCCCTGGTTTCATCGTTCCAGTAGATTGCCTTCATGCGGATCAAATCGACCACGCCCTGAAAGTTCTCTTCGGCACCAATCGGCAACTGCACCGGTACCGGATTGCCGCCCAGGCGAGTCCCAATCTGGTCCACCACCCGCAGGTAATCCGCACCCGTGCGATCCATCTTGTTCACAAACGCCATGCGCGGCACATGGTATCTGTTTGCCTGGCGCCACACCGTCTCCGACTGTGGCTCCACCCCACCGACCGAACAAAAAACGGCCACCGCACTGTCCAGCACTCTCAGTGAACGTTCGACTTCAATCGTAAAGTCAACGTGCCCGGGCGTATCAATAATGTTGATACGGTGCTGTTCAAACTGCTTGTCCATACCCGACCAGAAACAGGTCGTCGCAGCAGAGGTTATCGTGATGCCCCGCTCCTGCTCCTGCTCCATCCAGTCCATCGTCGCAGCGCCATCGTGTACCTCACCTATCTTGTGAGACACGCCGGTATAAAACAAAATCCGCTCAGTTGTCGTCGTTTTGCCAGCATCAATATGGGCCATGATCCCGATATTGCGATAGCGATCGATGAGAGTAGAACGCGCCACTTTGTGATACTTCAGTTGACCGAACTGGTACTCCTACCAGCGGTAGTGAGAAAACGCTTTGTTGGCTTCCGCCATCTTGTGCGTATCCTCACGCTTTTTCACCGCAGATCCGCGATTTTCCGCGGCATCCATCAATTCATGAGCCAGACGGTGCGCCATGGTCTTTTCATTGCGTTTGCGTGCAGCGTCGATCATCCAGCGCATCGCCAGAGTCTGGCGGCGTGCCGGGCGCACCTCTACAGGTACCTGGTAAGTAGCACCACCAACACGGCGACTTTTCACTTCGACTGCAGGCTTTACGTTTTCCAGGGCTTGCTCCAGCAGGGCTACGGCCTGATCGTCTGCCTGCCCGCTGCGCTCACCAATGCGATCGAGCGCACCGTAAAGAATACGTTCGGCAACCGATTTTTTGCCATCCACCATGACCATGTTCATAAATTTCGCCAACAGCTCACTTTTGAACTTTGGATCTGGAAGGATGATGCGTTTTGGTGCCCGGGTTCTGCGTGACATTTTTCTTACCTTATCTGTAAATTAGGACTTGGGCCGCTTTGCGCCATATTTGGAACGACCCTGGCGGCGATCACCGACACCTGCACAGTCAAGCGTGCCGCGCACCGTGTGATAGCGGACACCCGGCAAATCCTTGACTCGACCACCGCGAATCAATACGACCGAGTGCTCCTGCAAATTGTGGCCTTCACCACCGATGTAACTGGTAACTTCAAAACCATTGGTCAGCCTCACACGGGCGACTTTCCGCATTGCGGAGTTCGGTTTTTTTGGCGTCGTCGTGTATACCCGTGTACACACACCACGCTTTTGGGGACAGGCGGCCAATGCCGGCACTGTCGACTTGTCAATTTTGGTCTTGCGCCCTTTGCGCACCAACTGATTCGTAGTAGCCATAAATTTTTCTCTGTCGGTACCGCCATTTCACGGGCGGTCCGGTATACGCGCAAAAACAGCAGGCCGACACTGTGCCGGCCTGCAGCCAAGGTTCAATCCCGCAAAGGGGGCGAAATTCTATGTTTCGGCCCCCTCGACTGTCAAGGTTTGTGCGGTGCCAATTGCCTATTTTTCAGAATCGGCATCGTCCCCCGGGGGATTCTCCACCGCCGTCTCGTCAACTGCAGCCTCCGGCACCTCTGATTCAGCCGTCGCCCCGTCTTCCGGGGCATCGCCCGGAACCTCTGTTTCTGTAGATTCAGCTGCGCCTGGTGCAGTAAAACCCTGCGCTTCCAGCTCTTCTGTGAGCAGCTCGTCGGTGGTCTTGACGACGCGGGCCTGCCGCATTTCCTGGTGATGAGCAAAACCCGTCCCGGCCGGGATCAGACGCCCGACGATGACGTTTTCCTTCAGCCCGCGCAAATCATCGCGCAACCCACGCACTGCGGCCTCCGTCAACACCCGGGTCGTCTCCTGGAACGAAGCGGCCGAGATGAATGATTCGGTTGCCAGCGACGCCTTGGTAATCCCCAGCAGAATCGGAGTATATTCAACCAGATCTTTGTCCTGCATCGCCAGTTGATCATTGATGTCCAGCAACGTGGAACGATGCACCTGTTCACCACGCAGGAAATTGCTCTCCCCGGGGTTGGTGATTTCAACTTTCCGCAACATCTGGCGAATGATCACCTCGATATGCTTGTCATTGATTCTCACACCCTGGAGCCGGTAGACCTCCTGGATTTCTTTCACCAGATAATCAGCCAGTTTGTCGACACCGCGCAGCTTGAGAATATCGTGTGGGCTCTCTTCACCATCTGCGATGATTTCGCCCTTTTCGACAGTCTCCCCCTCAAACACCAGCAAATGGCGCCACTTGGGTATCAGGCCTTCGTAATTGTCATCGCCTTCCCCGGTTATGATCAGCCGTCGCTTACCCTTGGTTTCCTTACCAAAGCTCACGGTGCCGCTAACTTCTGCAAGAATCGCTGATTCTTTTGGCTTGCGGGCCTCAAACAAATCCGCTACCCGCGGCAGACCCCCGGTGATGTCACGATTCTTCGAACCCTCCTGCGGGATTCTCGCGATCACATCACCGACTTTTACCTCGGCTCCATTTTCAAGGTTAACCACCGCCCCGGCCTGCAACGTGTAAACTGCCGGAATATCGGTATTCGCAAAGCAGATGCTTTCGCCGTCACTGTCCACCAATGACGCCGTCGGACGCAAATCTTTGCCCGCCGCACCGCGCTGTTTGGGATCCGTGATGACCTGGCTGGTCACGCCGGTATATTCATCCGTCTCACGCGTGACCGTCACACCTTCGACAAAGTCCTGGAACGTGATGCGACCGGCAACCTCCGTGATCACCGGATGTGTGTGCGGATCCCAGTTGGCAACGACCTGTCCCGCAGCAACTTTATCTTTATCGTGAACCGTGATCGTAGCCCCGTAAGGGATTTTGTAGCGCTCGCGCTCACGCCCGAACTCATCAATCACACCCACCTCACCCGATCGTGAAACCGCCACCAGGTGGCCTTTCTTGTGGTCCACGGTCTTGAGGTTGTGCAGGCGTACCGTGCCTGCATGTTTGATTTCAATATTGCTGACTGCTGCTGCCCGCGACGCCGCACCACCAATATGGAATGTGCGCATCGTAAGCTGAGTACCGGGCTCGCCAATAGACTGCGCGGCGATAACCCCAACGGCCTCTCCCTGATTGATCAGATGACCACGCGCCAGATCACGACCATAACAGGACGAGCAGACACCATAGCGGGTTGCACAACTGATCGGCGAGCGTACCAGTACCTGGTCTACCGACATGGCTTCCAGATACTCAACCCCGGCTTCATCTATAAGCTCACCCGCTTTCACCAGCACCTCTTCTGTGCCAGGTTTGCAGACGTCTGTGGCTACCACGCGGCCGAGCACCCGCTCACCCAGTGGCTCCACAACATCGCCACCTTCCACAATTGGCGTCATCAGAAGTCCATTTTCCGTGCCGCAATCGTACTCTGTAACAACCAGATCCTGAGCGACATCAACCAGGCGTCGGGTCAGATATCCCGAGTTGGCTGTTTTCAGCGCGGTATCGGCCAGGCCCTTACGCGCGCCGTGCGTGGAGATAAAGTACTGCAGCACGTTCAGACCTTCGCGAAAATTAGCGGTAATGGGTGTCTCGATGATCGAGCCATCCGGTTTTGCCATCAGACCCCGCATACCGGCAAGCTGCCGGATCTGCGCAGCAGAGCCCCGCGCGCCCGAGTCGGCCATCATATAAATGGAGTTAAAGGACTCCTGGCTGACTTCCTTGCCTTCTGCATCGGTAACCGACTCCGTGCCGAGCTTTTGCATCATCGCCTTGGCTACCTGGTCGTTGGTACGGGACCAGATATCCACCACTTTGTTGTAACGCTCGCCATTGGTCACCAGACCGGAAGCATACTGCTGCTCGATTTCCCGCACGTCACCTTCGGCGACTGCCAGAATATCGTCTTTCTCAACAGGCACCACCATGTCGTCAACACCGATCGAAACGCCGGCCTTGGTCGCATAGGAAAAGCCTGTGTACATCAGCCGATCAGCGAATACGACCGTTTTCTTCAGACCGCAAACCCGGTAGCTGCGGTTGATAACATTGGAGATTGCCTTTTTATTCATGTCCTTGTTGACGTTGTCAAAGGATAATCCAGAAGGCAGGATTTCCGAGATCAATGCACGACCGACAGTGGTTTCAACCACCCGGGTTTTTTCCTGGATATTGCCTTCGTCGTCAAAATAGGTGTCCCTGATGCGTGCAGTCACGTTCGCCTGCAAGTCCGCAACACCATTTTCAAACGCCCGATGAACCTCATCCACATTCGCAAACGCCATGCCTTCGCCCTTGGCATTAACACGCGAACGGGTCATGTAATACAGACCCAGCACCACGTCCTGGGACGGCACGATAATCGGTTCACCATTGGCTGGCGACAAGATGTTATTCGACGACATCATCAGCGCACGCGCTTCGAGCTGCGCTTCGATCGACAGCGGCACATGGACCGCCATCTGGTCGCCATCAAAGTCGGCATTGAACGCGGTACACACCAGCGGGTGCAGCTGGATCGCCTTACCTTCAATCAGCACCGGCTCAAAGGCCTGAATGCCAAGCCGGTGCAGCGTCGGTGCACGGTTGAGCATGACCGGATGTTCACGAATCACTTTTGCAAGGATGTCCCAGACCTCCGGACCCTCGCGTTCGACCAGCCGTTTCGCGGCCTTGATGGTTTGCGCCAGATCCTGGTTCTGCAAGCGGCTGAAAATAAATGGCTTGAACAGTTCCAATGCCATTTTCTTGGGCAGCCCGCACTGGTGCAGCTTAAGCGTCGGACCGACCACGATAACAGAACGACCGGAATAATCGACGCGCTTACCCAACAGGTTTTGACGAAACCGCCCCTGTTTGCCTTTGATCATATCGGCAAGGGACTTAAGTGGACGCTTGTTGGTACCGGATATTGCCCGTCCGCGGCGACCGTTATCCAGCAACGCATCGACAGATTCCTGCAGCATGCGTTTTTCGTTGCGCACGATAATGTCCGGCGCATTCAGTTCCAACAAACGGCGCAAGCGGTTATTGCGGTTGATGACGCGACGATACAAATCGTTCAGATCAGAGGTTGCAAAACGGCCACCATCCAAAGGTACCAGCGGACGCAGATCCGGTGGTAATACCGGCAATACCGTAAGCACCATCCACTCCGGCTTGTTGCCGGACTCCATAAACGCTTCCAGCAACTTGAGGCGCTTGGTAGCACGTTTGATCCGGGTCTCGGACTTGGTGCCGTCGATCTCTTCCCGAACCTTTTCGACTTCATCATTCAGATCAAGCGTCGTCAGCATCTCATGGACAGCTTCAGCACCCATGCGCGCGTCAAATTCATCACCGTGTTCTTCGATCGCTTCAAGATACATGTCATCGGACAGCAGCTGTCCACGTTCAAGAGGCGTCAAACCGGGATCAACCACGACAAAGGCCTCGAAATACAACACGCGCTCAATTTCACGCAGGGTCATGTCAAGCATCAGACCGATACGGGAAGGCAGCGATTTCAAAAACCAGATATGTGCAACCGGTGATGCCAGCTCTATGTGTGCCATGCGCTCACGACGCACTTTTGACTGGGTGACTTCGACACCGCATTTTTCACAGACGACGCCGCGATGTTTCAGCCGTTTGTATTTTCCACACAAGCATTCGTAGTCCTTAACCGGGCCAAAAATCTTGGCGCAGAACAAACCATCGCGTTCCGGCTTGAAGGTTCGATAGTTTATCGTTTCAGGCTTTTTGACTTCACCAAACGACCAGGAACGAACCATGTCAGGTGAAGCCAGTCCGATGCGAATCGCATCAAAATCTTCCACCGGAGCCTGCTGTTTGAACAACTTCAAAAGGTCTTTCATAAATTACCCACCCATTAAGGATTTGCTATGTATTTTGCGATCTGGGTCGCCCGTCACGATTGCTTGACGGGGTCCTGTTCCAGTTCAATGTTGATACCCAGAGAACGAATCTCCTTGATCAGCACGTTGAAGGATTCCGGCATGCCCGGATCCATGGCATGCTCGCCATCGACAATGTTCTTGTACATTTTTGTACGACCCTGAACATCGTCAGACTTAACCGTCAGCATTTCCTGCAACGTGTAGGAAGCGCCATAAGCTTCCAGCGCCCACACTTCCATTTCTCCAAAGCGCTGACCACCAAACTGGGCTTTACCACCCAACGGTTGCTGCGTCACTAGACTGTATGGTCCGGTGGAGCGAGCGTGCATCTTGTCGTCCACGAGATGGTTGAGTTTGAGCATATACATGTAACCCACGGTCACCGGTCGTTCGAACCGGATACCCGTGCGTCCGTCGATCAATTGTGCCTGCCCGGTGGCCGGCAAATCGGCCAGTTCGAGCATGTACTTGATCTCCGACTCTGCGGCCCCGTCAAATACCGGGGTCGCCATCGGCACACCGTTGCGAAGATTGCCCGCCAACTCCAGCACTTCGGCATTTTTCATTGAACCCAGACTCTCCGCGCGACCACCGGACTTGTTATACACCTTGTCCAGAAAGTCTCGCAGCTCTGACACATCACCGTTGGCGTCCAGCATCTTGCCAATCTTTAAACCCAGACCTTTTGCAGCCCAGCCCAAATGCGTTTCCAGCACCTGGCCCACATTCATGCGTGAAGGCACGCCCAGTGGGTTTAACACGATATCGACCGGCGTGCCGTCATCCGAATAAGGCATATCTTCCACCGGCACGATGGTTGAAATCACCCCTTTGTTACCGTGACGGCCGGCCATTTTGTCACCCGGCTGAATTCGACGCTTGACGGCGAGATAGACTTTCACCATCTTCAGCACGCCCGGCGCCAGGTCATCGCCTGCCGTAATCTTGACCCGCTTCTCTTCGTACCTGGCACGAAAGTGTTCCTGTTGGTCCTTGAGAAGTTTCGCAGTCTCTTCGAGTTGCTTGTTCGCTTCGTCGTTGCGCAGACGAATCTCAAACCACTTGTCGCGATCATGCTCATCCAGGTAAGCCTGGGTAACCTTGCTACCCGCAGCAAGATCCGACGGCCCGCCATCGACGACTTTTCCAAGCAGCAGTTTTTCTATGCGCTGATAGACATCGCCTTCCAGGATACGCTGCTGATCCGACAAATCCTTCTGCACGCTTTCGAGCTCCGCCGCCTCAATGGCCAGCGCCCGGGAGTCCTTTTCCACGCCGTCACGGGTAAACACCCGCACGTCGATGACCGTACCATCCATTCCCGGCGGCACCCGCAACGATGTGTCTTTTACATCAGAGGCTTTTTCACCAAAAATGGCACGCAGGAGTTTTTCTTCCGGCGTCAGCTGCGTTTCACCTTTTGGCGTTACTTTACCCACCAGGATATCGCCGCCTTTGACTTCCGCGCCGATGAACGCGATCCCCGACTCATCAAGCTTACCCAGCGCCGAATCACCGACATTGGGAATATCCGCGGTGATTTCTTCGGAACCCAGCTTGGTATCCCGGGCTACGCAAGTCAGCTCTTCAATATGAATCGTTGTAAATCGATCTTCCTGTACTACCCGTTCGGAGATCAGAATGGAATCTTCAAAGTTGTAGCCATTCCACGGCATAAATGCGACCAGCAGATTCTGCCCAAGTGCCAGTTCTCCAAGATCAGTAGATGGGCCGTCAGCCATGACGTCACCACCTGCGATCACATCCCCGGCTTTCACCAGCGGCCGCTGATTGATGCAGGTGTTTTGATTGGAGCGGGTGTACTTGGTCAGGTTGTAGATATCGACTCCGGACTCACCCATTGTCGTCTCATCGTCCCTGACGCGCACGACAATACGGGAAGCGTCCACCGAATCGACGATGCCACCCCGTTTTGCCACCACTGTCACACCAGAATCGACAGCCACGGTGCGCTCCATGCCAGTTCCCACCAGGGGTTTCTCGGCGCGCAGCGTTGGTACCGCCTGGCGCTGCATATTGGAGCCCATCAGAGCGCGGTTAGCGTCATCATGCTCCAGAAACGGAATCAGCGAGGCCGCTACCGAAACGATTTGTCGTGGTGACACGTCCATATAGTCAATGCGTTCCGGTGGCATCATGGTAAATTCGTTCATGTGTCGGCACGACACCAGTTCGTCTTCAAATTCACCTTTATCGGTCAATTCCGCGTTTGCCTGGGCAATGACGTATTCACTTTCTTCAATGGCCGACAAATATTCGATGCCTTTGCGCACCTTGCCACCGCTGACTTTGCGATAGGGTGTTTCCAGAAACCCGTAATCGTTTGTGCGTGCATACACAGCCAGCGAGTTGATCAGACCAATATTGGGTCCTTCAGGTGTTTCAATTGGACATACCCGCCCGTAGTGCGTCGGGTGTACGTCACGGACTTCAAAACCGGCTCGTTCGCGCGTCAATCCACCTGGCCCCAATGCAGAGACCCGCCGCTTGTGCGTCACTTCTGACAACGGGTTGTTCTGATCCATGAACTGCGACAGCTGACTGGAGCCAAAAAACTCCTTCACTGCAGCGGCTACCGGCTTGGCGTTGATCATCTCCTGCGGCATCAGACCGTCGGCTTCCGCAGAGGTCAGACGCTCCTTGACGGCACGCTCGACACGCACCAGACCGATGCGAAACGCGTTTTCAGCCATTTCACCAACGCTGCGAATGCGGCGATTCCCCAGATGGTCAATGTCATCGACCATGCCTTTACCGTTACGAATATCAATCAGCGTATGCAACACGGCGATCACGTCTTCACGTGATAAGACCCCTTCACCTTCAGTCTCCTTGCGACCGACACGGCGATTGAACTTCATGCGCCCTACCGCCGACAAATCGTAACGCTCGGGGTTAAAAAAGAGGTTTTGAAACAGATTCTCCGCCGCATCTTTTGTCGGCGGCTCACCCGGGCGCATCATGCGGTAAATCTCAACCAGCGCTTCGAGACGGTTGGTCGTTGTGTCGATCCGTAGCGTGTTGGAAATGAACGGACCCCGATCGAGATCGTTGACATAAAGCGTTTCGATGCTCTCAACGCCGGCACTGACAAACGACTCGATCTGCTCAAGTATCAGCTCATCGTTGGCAGTTGCCAGCACTTCCCCGGTCGTCGTATCGACCACATCATGGGCGACAATTTTTCCAACCAGGTACTCCGGCGGAACCGCCATGAACTCAATTCCGGCCTTGGTCAGTTCGCGCACGTGGCGTGCCGTAATGCGTCGCCCTTCCTCCACCAGAACCTTTTTGTTCACCACCAGATCAAACGCCGCCATCTCGCCTTTGAGACGCTCGGGCACCAGTTCCATCGTGATCTCATCGCCCTGGATCTCGAAACGGTTTTTGTCGAAAAACAGATCCAGGATTTCGTTATTTTCAAGACCCAGCGCTCGCAAAATAATGGTGACCGGCAATTTGCGACGGCGATCAATACGCGAAAACACAGAATCTTTTGGATCAAACTCGAAATCCAGCCATGAACCGCGATAAGGAATCACGCGGGCAGAATAAAGCACCTTGCCTGATGAATGCGTCTTACCTTTATCGTGATCAAAAAACACACCAGGTGAACGGTGCAACTGCGATACGATGACCCGTTCGGTGCCGTTAATCACAAACGTACCGTTCTCGGTCATCAGGGGTAATTCGCCCAGATAAACTTCCTGCTCACGGACGTCTTTTACCGGTTTCTTCGGACCCGAAGCTTCCTTGTCGTAAATGACCAGGCGAACTTTCACCCGCAGCGGCGCCGCATAGGTCAAACCACGCAGCTGACATTCCTTGACGTCAAAGACTGGCTTGCCAAGTCGGTAACTCACATATTCCAGTGCCGCATTGCCGCTGTAGCTGACAATTGGCAATACCGTTTGAAACGCGGCATGCAAACCCTGATCGAGCCGCTCGTCCGGGTCGATATCAGCCTGCAAAAACTTGTGATAGGAATCCAGCTGAATTGACAGCAGATACGGTACGTTGAGAATACTCGGGCGTTTGCCAAAATCCTTGCGGATGCGCTTTTTCTCGGTAAAAGCATAAGCCATGGGCGTTGACCTCGTGTTTATGTCTCAGGCTGTTCAGCGGTTTACACCGGCAGGGGCAGCCCTAAATCCCCCGAATTTGATCTTCAAATTAAACCGCAAATGCCGGCGGTTCTCACCGCCGGCAATGCGCTTTAATATTGTCGTCAGTGACCGTTTATAAAACGGGCACCGGCAACCGTCCGCAGGTCTTACTTGATCTCGACTGCGGCGCCAACTTCTTCCAGTTGCTTTTTGATGTCTTCCGCTTCGTCCTTGGAAACACCATCTTTGACGGTCGCAGGTGCGCCTTCAACGAGGTCTTTCGCTTCTTTCAAACCCAAGCCGGTAATGCCACGAACTGCTTTGATGACCGGTACTTTGTTGGCACCAAAACTACTCATCACCACTTCAAACTCGGTTTGCTCTTCTGCAGCAGCAGCACCGTCGCCAGCAGGACCTGCAGCAGCAACCGCCACTGGCGCCGCTGCCGATACACCAAATTTTTCTTCCATCGCGTTGATCAGATCAACCACTTCCATCACGCTCATGCCAGAAATTGTTTCTAAAATATCGTCTGTTGATACAGCCATTGTTCTCTCCGAAAAGTATTACCTGATTAATAAAATCTGAATTACAGCCAAACTACGCCGCTTCCTTTTGCTCGCGTATTGCGGCAACAGTGCGCACCAGTTTGGTATGTGGTTCTGCCAGGGTGCGGACGAATTTCTCTATAGGTGCTTTCATCACACCCATGAGCATCGCCAGCGCCTGATCGCGCGTCGGCAAATCTGCCAGCTTTGCGAGCTGCTCAGCAGGCAGCAAATCGCCACCGACAGACAGCATCTTGACAACCAGCTTGTCATTCTCTTTGGTGAAGTCTTTAATAATTCGCGCAGCGGCGCCTGGGTCTTCCATGGAAAACGCCAGCACTAAAGGCCCGGACATCGAGTCATTCATACACTCAAAATCTGTACCTTCAAGCGCCCGCCTGGCGAGCGAATTTTTGACAACCCGCAGATAAACGCCGGATTTGTGTGCCTCCACACGCAATCGGGTCAGCTGTTCCACTGTCAGTCCGCGATACTCGGCGCCAATGGCCGAAAGGGCCTCTGATGCCACCGCATTCACTTGCGCGACCACTTCTTTCTTTTTACTGAAGGTTAATGCCATACGACATCTCCTGATGTGGCCAAAAACCGGATAACCCGAAAGTTATCCACTCGTGTGACGGTGACCGCGGTCTTCAGACGTAGGTAACACCATCTGCGCAGGCCATTCAATTAAGCCACCGGGGTTCAGCCGGCAGCGCCTGCGGTCTTAGATGAGCCATTGTTGCCGGTGCTTCCACCAGCGTTACAACGGCAAGCCTTCCTTTGCAGCGGAGACGTGCTCCGCATCCTTTTACAACTCGATTACAGACTCAGTGACGACTGATCGACCGGGATACCCGGACCCATCGTCGAGGAGACGGTAACTTTTTTGAAATACACACCTTTTGCAGAGGAAGGCTTGGCTTTTTGCAAGTCTCCCATCAATGCATTGAGGTTTTCATGCAGCTTGGTGGTGTCAAAATCGGACTTGCCGATCGTACAGTGAATGATGCCGCCTTTGTCGGTGCGATAACGAACCTGCCCCGCTTTGGCGTTTTGCACTGCCGTTGTCACATCAGCGGTCACCGTACCAACCTTAGGGTTTGGCATCAGGCCGCGCGGACCCAGAATCTGGCCCAGCTTGCCCACCACCCGCATCGCGTCGGGTGTTGCAATGACAACATCAAAATCCAGGGCACCCCCCTGGATTTCTTCGGCCAGATCATCAAAGCCGATTTTGTCGGCACCGGCCTCTTTGGCCGCATCGGCATTGGCCCCTTGTGCAAAGACAGCGACACGCACGGTTTTTCCAGTACCGTTTGGCAGCACGGTTGCGCCACGCACGACCTGATCCGATTTTCGCGGGTCAACGCCCAGATTCACAGAGACATCGATGGATTCAGTAAACTTTGCACCGGCCAGCTCTTTGGCCAGACTCAAGGCGTCGTCAATCGCGTACAACTTGTCGCGATCGAGCTTTTCGCGTGCCTGTGCTTTTCGTTTTGATATTTTCGCCATGGTTATCCCTCCACTTCCAGACCCATACTGCGGGCACTGCCGGTGATGATATTCACGGCTGCGTCGAGGTCCTTGGCGTTCAGATCCACCATTTTCATTTCGGCAATTTCTTCCAGTTGCTTGCGCGTGACTTTGCCGACTTTCCTGGTGTTGGGCTCTCCACTACCGCTTTTGATGCCCACTGCCTTTTTCAGCAGCACGGACGCCGGTGGCGTCTTCGAAATAAACGTAAAGCTGCGATCGGAAAACACCGAAATCACTACCGGTATGGGCATCCCCGGTTCCATGCCCTGAGTATGGGCATTGAATGCCTTGCAAAATTCCATAATGTTCACGCCGTGCTGACCCAAAGCCGGCCCAACGGGTGGGCTGGGGTTCGCCTGCCCGGCAGGAATCTGAAGCTTTATATAGCTTTCAATCTTTTTTGCCATGTTTTTTATCCTCGTGGGTACAAACGCCGTCAGGCTCCCCATGCGCACTCACTGTGTAATGATTACGCTGTCTGTGCCGGCCAATGCCAGCGTCCCAGATCGATCAGCGCTAGGCTTTTTCGACCTGTCCAAAATCCAGTTCGACCGGCGTCGACCGGCCCAAAATCTGCACCGCGACGCGCAGTTTACTTTTCTCGTAGTTCACATGGTCGACGACGCCGTTGAAATCGTTGAACGGCCCGTCCACGACGCGCACCACTTCACCGGGTTCAAACAGCACTTTCGGACGCGGTTTGTCCACCCCTTCCTGCACCCGTTGCAAAATTTTGTTCGCTTCGGCGTCAGTGATCGGTGCTGGTCGATCCGAGGAACCCCCGATAAACCCAAGTACTTTGGGAACTTCTTTTACCAGGTGCCAGGTCTCCTCATCCATTTCCATCTGCACGAGTACGTAGCCCGGAAAGAACTTGCGCTCGCTTTTGCGCTTGCTGCCTTCCTTCATCTCGACAACTTCTTCCGTCGGCACCAGTATCTCGCCAAACTTGTCCTCGAGACCGTGCTGCTTGATGCGCTCAGTCAGCGATTGTCGCACTTTGTGCTCGAAATTCGAGTACGCGTGCACCACATACCAGCGTAAAGCCATCTAGCCTGTTCCCCTCAGGAAGCTCACTCCCATTGACAGGAAAAAATCCAGAATCCAGAAGAAAAAGCCCATCAAAAACGAAAAGACAATAACGGCAATCGCCTGGCCAATGGCGTCCTGGCGCGAAGGCCAGACCACTTTGCGCCACTCGATACGGGCACCGTGAACAAATTTCCAGAAGTCCTTGCCAAATTGCGACACGGACGCAATCAGGCCGCCCGCCGCCAGCCCGCCAACAACCGACAAAAAGCGGAAGACGGTCGGCTGACCTTCAAGATAGTAGTAGGCCACAACCCCACCGATGACGGCCGCAATCGCGAGGGCCATCAGCAGCTTGTCATTAAAGCCAGGCTCTGTTTGTTCTGTACTCGTTGTCGTCATCACTCGTTACCAAACCCAGTCGGGCAATGGCAGGCCAGGAGGGAATCGAACCCCCAACCTACGGTTTTGGAGACCGTCGCTCTGCCAATTGAGCTACTGGCCTTCTCCTGTCAGGGACACCAAGGCCGGTCAAAAGACCGGCCTGTTGTGTACCCTAAAACTCTTTTTTACTCGATAATTTTAGCGACCACGCCGGCGCCGACCGTGCGGCCCCCTTCGCGTATCGCAAAACGCAAGCCATCTTCCATGGCAATCGGCGCAATCAGCTCAACCACCATCTGGATGTTGTCTCCCGGCATCA
>JABDLQ010000386.1 GCA_013002925.1 Gammaproteobacteria bacterium
CCTTGGTCTCGCCACCATGAACCTGCGCCATCACCTTCGTCAGGGCCGCCGTCAGCGTCGTCTTACCATGATCGACGTGACCTATCGTGCCAACGTTTACGTGTGGCTTGGTTCTCTCAAATTTTTCCTTTGACATGAGCCTTTCACTCCGGACAAACAATAGGCCTCAAGGACACTGTCCAAAAAGGCCGGTTCTGAAAAAGTGACGATCAGATCATCACCAAACTAAACTGTAATCCAACAAAAACTGGAGCCCGCAATCAGAATTGAACTGATGACCTCATCCTTACCATGGATGCGCTCTACCGACTGAGCTATGCGGGCGCTACTGTCAACACCATCGGTCTTTCAAAACTGCCTTGTCTAATGTTGGCAAACCCCGCAAACACCTCTGGCCAACTGGAGCGGGTGATGGGAATCGAACCCACATCATCAGCTTGGAAGGCTGAGGTTCTACCTTTGAACTACACCCGCGAATAGCTATCCACTCTCATCATCACCAACAGCTCACGCGACGCAGGTACTTCACATCAAGCACCGTGCATCTGAAACTGGTGGAGGGGGAAGGATTCGAACCTCCGAAGGCAAAGCCAGCAGATTTACAGTCTGCCCCCGTTGACCGCTTGGGTACCCCTCCGCGGACGTAAGCCGGCTATTGTGCTGTTGTAATTCCTAACTGTCAACAGGGATTCAGACATACTTTGCTATTATCTGCCGGGCTGAAAAAGCCGGTTCAACGGTCCCCGCGGATGGCGAGGTAATCGCGATCCGAAAAAGCCACAGACACATTATATAGGGCAGTCTCGGAACCCCACTCGCTGAAACCATGAAATATTAATAGAAACAGATAGATAGCAACTTGAGCCTCAATGAAAGGGTGAAGCAGGATGAGTATGCCGTCGATCAGAGCCGCACCGGGGCAACCTAACCCACTGACTGGAACACCACAGAGGAGCGTTCGGGCCTCCTCCAGCCCTATGAGCAATTTCCTGAGCTGGTGCCAATTCCGACTTGCAACCCGAAGGGCCTCGTTCACCTTCTAACGCGGTAATTGCGGGTATCTCCTCGCTTACGGTAGACTGCCCTGCATCGCGTGCGCACGCGCACCACAAGATTATTAAACGATCCCACGTGTGCGCCTATTTCACCTCTTCGCTGGAGATTTCGCCTTATGAATTTGCGAACCGTTTTATCCGGCTTGTGCATTACTGCGCTCGCCGCCTGTGTTTACACCTCGGATTCCTCCGCCCCCTCGAAGGAGACTTCATCTCAGATGAGTACTGCCAAAAGCCAGTCAGCAATGTTGGCATCAAACCCATTTTTCATGCCCTACGATACACCTTTCGGGATTCCGCCTTTTGACAAGATCAATGCGGAACATTATTTGCCCGCCGTCAAACAAGCTATTGCGATGCAGGAGAAGGCGATTGACGCCATCGTTGCCAACCGGGCGGCTCCAGATTTTGCCAATACCATCGAGGCCCTCGAATACAGTGGTGAAATACTCAACAAAGTAACGAACGTGTTTTACGGCCTTAACGGTGCCGACACCAATGACGAAATGCAGGAAATTGCAAAACAGATGGGGCCACTGCTGTCGCGTCATGGTGACAATATTGCGTTAAACAGCGGTTTGTTCAAACGCGTCAAAGCTCTGTACGAACAGCGCGATAACCTGGGGCTTACAGCTGAACAGCACCGCCTGCTGACTGAAAATTACAAGGGTTTTGAACGCGGTGGCGCAAACCTCTCGGACCCTGACAAAGCGACATTGCGCAAGCTGAATGAAGAACTCACGAGCTTGTCCATCCAGTTTGGTCAAAACGTGCTAAAAGAAGACAACGGCTTTGAGTTGGTCTTAACGTCCCGGGATGAACTGGCGGGTTTGCCGGACAGTATCATTGCCGGCGGCGCCAGCACAGCGAAACAACGGGGACATGACGGGAAGTGGGTGTACACACTCAAGCGACCCAGCATGGAACCGTTTTTGCAGTACTCCGAACACCGGCCGCTGCGCGAGAAAATTTACACCGGGTACATCAACCGGGGCAACAATGACAACGAGTTTGACAATAAGGCCATTCTCGCCAAAATGGCCTCGTTGCGCGCCCAGCGCGCCGCTTTAATGGGCTATCCGTCACACGCGCACTTTGTGCTATCTGACAATATGGCTGGCACACCGGAGCGCGTATACGAACTGATCAATCAACTATGGCCGGCATCACTGGACCGCGCACGCGAAGAAGTTGCCGATATGCAGGCAATTGTCGATGCCGAGGATGGCGGCTTCACCATCGAAGCCTGGGACTGGCGCTTTTACGCCGAGAAAGTACGCAAAGCCAAATACGCGTTTGACGAAGACCAGGTACGCCCTTATTTTGAACTCGAGAATGTTGTCAACGGGGTGTTTACCCTGTGCAACAAATTATTTGGCATGACCTTCACCGAGCGCACTGACCTGCCGAAATATCATGAGGAAGTTCGCACTTACGAAGTACACGATAAAGACGGCTCCCTGATGGGCATCTATATGACCGACTGGCATCCGCGGCCGGGCAAACGCGGTGGTGCCTGGATGAGTTCGTTCAGAAAGCAGTCCCGCAAGAACGGCGAAAATATCATTCCGGTTATTTATAACGTCGGGAATTTTTCGCGCCCTTCGGAAAACCAGCCGGCTTTGATGCGTTTTGACGAGGCCAATACTTTGTTCCATGAGTTTGGTCATGCCCTGCATGGCCTGTTGTCGGACTCGACCTACAGCAGCTTGTCAGGAACTTCCGTGTCACGCGATTTTGTGGAGTTTCCTTCACAGGTGATGGAGAACTGGGTGTCGGAACCCGAGGTGCTCGCCTTCTATGCAAAGCATTACGAGACCGGGGAAGTCATTCCGCAGCAACTCGTTCAGAAAATCCAGGATGCTTCGAAATTCAATCAGGGTTTTGCGACCACCGAATACCTGGCAGCTGCGTTACTGGATCTTGACTGGCATACGCTGACAGACGACAGTATCCGTGACACCGCCGAATTTGAACAAGCGGCACTCGCTAAAATGGGTCTGATCGATGAAATTGACCCTCGCTATCGCAGCACCTATTTTCAGCATATTTTCGCCGGTGGTTACTCTGCGGGTTATTACAGCTATATCTGGTCTGAGGTGCTGGATGCCGATACCTACCAGTACTTCAAAGAGTCTGGCGATATTTTTAACCCGAAGATTGCGCAAAAATATCGGGACGTGATCCTGTCCAAAGGCGGCACCCGGGACGAGATGGAGATGTACATCGATTTCCGGGGACGGCCACCGGAAGTGGCTCCGTTGATCGAACGACGCGGGCTCAATTAGTGACAGGTCCGGGGGCTACCCGCCCCCGGAAACCCCAGTACCGGGCACATGCCAGGATGTCTTCAGGCAGGAATTTAGTGACCGTTCCTTTGGGCCGGTTCGTTGGTACCGGGTTTCTTAAGCTGGTTGATAAGTAACGGGCCTATTGAGTCTCGTCCTCCAGGGCAGTTTGATTGAGCCAGATTTATTCCGTCGGTGAATTAGCTGACCGGCTTTTGCAGCGGTGGGCTCCCGCCGGTTGTGAACAAACAATCCATCCGTTCAGTGCACCAGGAATCGATGTTAACTCGCTGTTTAGATTAATTTTTTTGACAGCATGATTAGCGCACTTCAGCAGTCTCTTCAACAACTGCGATTCAATCATCCGGTCCGAACACCGTTACCGACCTGCAAATTTTTCGCACGGCGGATTTTTAGAGCAATACTGGATGGACGCCGGCCGGAGTGCCCGGCCAGAGTGCCTGTCTCATAGTCGCGTCCCATAGTCGCTGCTGTCGACCTTCATATTTTTCCCATTGTGGATTTTCAGAGCATTACCAGATCGACTTTGTCCACAGTGCCTGCCCAATGGCAGGTCGTCCTAACGCCGATCCAATCCCACAGTGCCGGTCCAATAGTCGGTCCAATAATCGCAGACGTGTTCTAAAGTGCCTGTCCAAAAGCGCTTGTTCTAAAGTGCCTGTCCAAAAGCGCTGCCTGCCAAATGGCCGCGGTTCTAAAG
>JABDLQ010000398.1 GCA_013002925.1 Gammaproteobacteria bacterium
GTCCGGATCTATCCTCAGTTTCTCGCAAAAGCCCTTGAAACCATCCATCAGCGAAGTAGACGGGGTGATCGGATACCACGCGCCCACCGTCGCACCGGCATACACACAGCCCAGACCAGCGGCGGTGTTGCCATCGATCATGATGTGTCCGGCGGTTTTATCCAGCGGCGCTACCCGTTTTGGTAATGGGCACGAAAAATGCTCCTGCGCATAATCATAGCCCAGACGTATGGCCTGCAGATTGGAGTCCGCGAGCTGTGGTTTTTTGGCAAAAGTCTCACCGAGCATCGCAGTGATGATGTCCAGATCGATGTCCAGCAGGGCTGCCAGTACGCCCACGTAGGCGATGTTTTTCATGAGCACGCGAGCTCTTGCACCGGCAAAATTTTCGTTGGCCATGCGTGCCAGGGGCACGCCCAGTACATGAATGTCCTTGCGATCCAGCAGTTTGCTGCGCGGCCAGGTGGAGTCATAGATCAACCAGCCGCCGGAGCGTACATCATGCATGTCCCGGGTATAGGTTTCCGCATTCATTGCCACCATCACATCGACGTGCGCGCTGCGGGCACGATGGCCATCACCGGTGACGCGGATTTCGTACCAGGTCGGCAGGCCCTGAATATTTGACGGAAAGTAATTTTTACCAACCACCGGGATACCCATACGAAACAATGATTTAAGTAGTAAGCCATTAGCGCTGGCTGATCCGGTGCCATTTACCGTGGCCAGTTTGATTGTCAGGTCGTTGATTGTTCCCATGAGCTCAATTCAGGTTTAGATTTCAGATGTCAGACATCAGATTTTGTGGGTGTGGGTTTCTGTTCATCGATGAGAGTGCTTATCCTGCAATGTGTTTGTCCAGCGGTTTCTCTAATCAGGCAGTTTTTTTGTTGCGTTGTTCTATTTCCGGGGGCTGCTGGTCCTGCACCTGGGGTAAAAATATTTTCGATTTCTGCATATCCCAGGCACCCGTGGGGCAGCGCTCCGCGCACAGCCCGCAGTGCACACACAGATCCTCATCCTTGACCATCACTCGCGCTGTCTGTGGCAGCGCTTCTGATACGTAAAGATCCTGTTCCAGATTGCTTGCTTCAACACGCAGTCGTTTGCGTAAATCTTCTTCCGGGCCGTTGTGGGTAATGGTCAGGCAATCCACAGGGCAAATATCAATGCACGCATCGCACTCAATGCATAGCTTTGCAGCAAACACGGTTTGAATGTCGCAGTTCAGACAGCGCTCGACTTCGGTAACGATCTGCTCGACTGAAAATCCCAGCTCAACTTCAATATTGATGTTTTTGAATCGTTCCTTCAGGGCCACATGCGGCATCAACCGCCGTTCTGCTCCCTCATAATCGTTTGAATAGCTCCATTCGTGGATTCCCATTTTCTGGCTGGACAACGTCAGCCCGCGGGGCATGCGCTCATTGACGTCGGCACCCTGGCAATACTTGTCGATGGAGATCGCGGCTTCATGACCGTGCGCCACGGCCCAGATGATGTTCTTGGGGCCAAACGCAGAATCGCCGCCAAAAAACACCCCAGGGCGTGTCGACATCATTGTCGTTTCATCAACGACGGGGCAGTCCCATTGATTAAACTCAAGGCCGATATCGCGCTCTATCCATGGAAAGGCATTGTCCTGACCGATGGCGAGAATAACGTCATCGCAAGGAACCATGACCTCTTCTGTGGCCGTGCCCCGGTCAATGCGGCCCTTGTCATCAATGTTGTATTCCATGACATCGAACTTCATGCCGGTCAGCTTGCCGTTCTCGATCACAAACTCTTTGGGCGAGTGGTTGACAATAATTTCGACATTCTCTTCTTCGGCGTCTTCGAGCTCCCACTCGCTGGCTTTGAAAAAACCACGCGGTTTGCGGGCCATAACTTTGACGTTCGTGGCGCCAAGGCGTAACGACGAGCGGCAACAGTCCATCGCGGTGTTGCCCACACCGATAATAAGCACGCGCTTGCCAATTTTTTCAATGTGCTCGAACGCTACAGATTCAAGCCACTCAATGCCAATATGGATATTGTCACTGTCGTACCGCCCGGGTAAATCCAGATTCTTGCCTTTGGGTGCACCAGTGCCGACAAACACAGCGTCGTAGGCTTCGTCGTCGAGCAGTTCCCTGAGGCTGTTGATCGGATGATTGGTCTTGAGTTCCACATCCATGTCCAGGATGTAACCAATTTCTTCATCGAGTACTTCGGGTGGTAGCCGAAACCGCGGAATGTTGGTGCGCATCAGACCACCGGTGGTGTCCAGTGCTTCAAAAATGGTGCACTCGTAGCCAAGGGGTGCGAGATCATTGGCGACCGCCAAAGAAGCGCATCCGGCGCCGATCAATGCAATTTTTTTACCATTTTTTTGCGTTGGTGCTGCCGGCAGCCGTGCCGTGATATCTTCGCGGTGATCGGAAGCCACCCGTTTAAGACGACAGATAGCCACCGGTTTGTCTTCAACGCGGGCGCGGCGGCATGCCGGCTCACAGGGGCGGTCGCATACTCGCCCGAGTATGCCCGGAAAAACATTGGATTCACGGTTGCTCATGTAGGCATCACCGAAGCGACCCTGTGCGATCAGGCGAATGTATTCCGGTACATCGGTGTGCGCCGGGCAGGCCCACTGACAATCCACAACCTTGTGAAAGTAGTCCGGATCGGACGTATCCGTAGGCTTCATATGCGCACTCATAAGCGATGGCTCCAGCGTCATTTCGGACGCCTATCTCTCTGTAAGCCTTAGCTTAACTGCATCCCAGAAAATGTAAACGGCAGTCCGGTTTTTTATTGACAATAATCGTGCCTCCACACCGGGTTCAGGACCCCTGGCAGGACCTTGACCTTCTGCCATCGGTCTGGAATGGCGCTGGTGACGAGGGTCAGCCTGCGTCTCGAGCGATGTCGTAAATATCGGAATCTACGTATAGCTTAACGCCTTGTATATCCTTGAAAATGCGACCAGAGTTGTGCGCGCGTCGAAGCCGCAACGCATGCCGTCATTCAATGCTGAACAAAAGGAAAACCAATGAGCTCTCTGGCGACTGAGCACGACCTGTATAACTATCGGGTAGTCCGGCAATTTGCCATCATGACCGTAGTCTGGGGCATCGTCGGCATGACCGTCGGCGTGCTGATTGCCGCACAGTTGGCGTTCCCGGTTCTTAATTTTGACATTCCCTGGCTGTCATACGGGCGGCTGCGACCGCTGCATACCAATGCAGTGATTTTTGCATTCGGCGGCTGTGCCCTTATGGGTACTGGCTTTTACGTCGTTCAGCGTACGTGCAAGGCCAGGGTCATTTCGGATGCGCTGGCAGCATTTGTGTTCTGGGGGTGGCAACTGGTCATCTTGCTGGCGGCCATTACTCTGCCGCTGGGTCTGACCACGAGCAAAGAATACGCTGAGCTGGAATGGCCCATCGATATTCTGATTACACTGGTTTGGGTGGCATTCGCGATTGTGTTTTTCGGCACTATCGCCAAACGCAAAGTGAGCCACATTTTTGTTGCCAACTGGTTCTACGGGGCGCTGATCATTGGCGTCGCGATCTTGCACATATTCAACAGCCTGGCGATCCCGGTCTCGGCATTCAAAAGTTATTCGATCTATTCCGGTTCAGTCGATGCAATGATGCAGTGGTGGTATGGCCACAATGCCGTGGGCTTTTTCCTGACCGCCGGATTTCTTGGCATCATGTATTACTTTGTGCCGAAACAGGCGGATCGTCCGATTTACTCCTACCGCTTGTCGATTGTGCATTTTTGGGCACTGATCGCCATTTACGTCTGGGCTGGTCCGCACCACTTGCACTACACGTCGTTGCCTGACTGGGCGCAGAGTGTCGGGATGGCGATGTCGCTGATTCTGCTTGCGCCATCGTGGGGCGGAATGATTAACGGCATCATGACGCTGTCCGGCGCCTGGGACAAATTACGTACAGACCCGATTCTGAAGTTTCTGATTGTTGCACTGTCGTTCTACGGCATGTCTACATTCGAAGGCCCGATGTTGTCGATAAAAACGGTGAATGCCTTGTCGCACAACACGGACTGGACCGTCGGCCACGTACATTCCGGTGCGCTGGGCTGGGTGGCGATGGTGAGTATCGGTGCAATCTACCATTTGATACCCATTCTGTACGGCCGCAAACAGGGGCAGATGTACAGTGTACGGCTCATCAACCTGCACTTTTGGCTGTCGACGATCGGTACGGTGTTTTACATCGCCTCGATGTGGGTCAACGGTCTGATGCAGGGTCTGATGTGGCGCGCGACCAACATCGACGGCACCCTGACCTACAGCTTTGCCGAGTCGGTGGAAGCGAGTTACGCAGGCTATTACGTGCGCGCATTTGGCGGTCTGATCTTTCTGGTCGGTATGTTCATTATGGCCTACAACGTCTGGATGACCATGACAACCACCCGCATTAAGGATGAAGTCGACGCTGAGGCAACACCGCTCACCGAACTGGAGGCGCAACCCTCATGAGCAACTCCAAAGCAGAAAAGAACGTCGGCTGGCTGATTGTGCTGACGCTGGTCGCCGTGAGTATCGGCGGAATCGTCGAGTTGTTTCCACTGGTGTTCGAGCAACACAAGACTGCGGCCATCGCCGGTCTGAAACCTTATGAAGCGCTGGATCTGGAGGGGCGGGATATTTATATCCGTGAGGGCTGCCACGTCTGTCATACGCAGATGGTCAGGACACTCCGATCGGACACTGCGCGCTATGGACCTTACTCGGTGGCCGGCGAAGATGTCTACGAGCATCCCTTTTTATGGGGTTCCAAGCGCACGGGTCCGGATTTGTCGCGCGTCGGAGGTCGTTATTCCGATGACTGGCATAACATCCATCTGATGGACCCGCGCAGCGTCGTGCCGGTGTCCAATATGCCAGCTTATCCATGGCTGTTTGAAAATACATTAAGTGGCAAGGACACGGCAAAAAAAATGTCTGCGCTGCGCAAGATTGGTGTGCCTTATACCGATGAACAAATCGCGGCAGCGGAAGCCGCCGTAGCGGGGCGCACCGAAGCGGAAGCTCTGGTCAGCTATTTACAAACGCTGGGTCTTGATCGTCGACCCGTAGCAGGCAGCACCGCCGGGGGTGGCCGATGAGCGGGTCAATAATTTCGATGCTGGTGGTGATCATCGCGTTCTTCGGGATGGTGTGGTGGGTCTTCAAGCCTTCAAACAAGGAGCGGTTTAGTGACTACGCCAACATCCCGCTGGAGGATGATGCACCAGAAGCCGCGTCGGAAGATGCAGCGGCCGGGAAAGGAGAATCGGCCCGCAAAGGAGAATCAGCATGAGTGCAGGGTGGAGTTTACTGGTACTGATTGGCACGATAGCGACGATGGCCGGATCGGCCTGGCTGCTGATCAGCAATCGAGACAAAAAAGCCACTGGCGAGCGCATGGATCATGAGTTCGACGGTATCGAAGAGTTTGATAATCCACTGCCGGCATGGTGGGTCACGTTGTTTTTTGTCACGATTATTTTCGGGGCGGGCTATGTGGCGTACTACCCTGCGCTGGGCAATCTACCGGGTGCAGGCGAGTGGAGTTCCGCCAAAGAATGGCAGTATCGCGTGGACCAGCATGAGCTGCGTTACGCACCGCTGTACGAAGAACTGGCGGCACAGAGCCCTGACGAGTTAATCAAGCAACCGCGCGCCATGCAAATTGGACGACGGCTATATCTGAATAACTGTTCGACCTGTCATGGAGTTACCGCCCAGGGCAGTGTTGGGTTTCCCAATCTCACCGATGAAGAGTGGATCTGGGGAGCCGAGTTCGACAACATCAAGTCGGGCATTATCAATGGCCGCGCAGCGAACATGCCGGCATGGGGCGAAGTACTCTCGGAGCAGCAGATTCGCGAGGTTGTTGATTTTGTAAAGGTCCTGTCACGTGGTGACACGCAAGCCGCTGCATCTCAACCGGGTCAAACCCACTATGTCACGTACTGCGTGGCCTGCCACGGGGCTCAGGGGCAGGGAAACACCCTGGTAGGTGGCACACCGCTGAACAATGATATCTGGCTGTATGGCGGAGACGACGCGGCAATCACAGCGTCGATTGTGAACGGTCGCATGGGCAACATGCCAGCACAGGGGCCCATTGTAGGTGAAGAAAAGGCTCACGTACTGGCCGCTTATATTTATTCCCTGCGTACCAAAGCCCAGTCCAAGGCACCATGAACGCAGTACCGCCTGCGGCACAGGAGTCACACGCAAGTGATGATAATCCGCCCAATGTAGAAGCGATCAGCCTTTACAAACGGCGCGAGAAAATCTTCGTGCATTACGTCGGCGGCAAGTTTCAGAAGCTGCGTCTGTATACCGGTTGGCCCCTGCTGTTGGGCTATTTTCTGTTGCCGTGGGTGCCGTGGGGTGAGCGCCAGGCTGTGTTGTTTGATTTGCCGGGTCGGCAATTCTATATATTTGGCATTACCTTCTGGCCGCAGGATTTTATGCTGCTGGCCTGGCTCTTGATTATTGCCGCGTTTGCGTTGTTTGCAATCACCTCGATGGTGGGGCGGCTGTGGTGTGGTTATACCTGTCCACAAACTGTCTGGACAGCGGTCTTCATGTGGATTGAAAAACGCACGGAGGGTTCGCGTAACCAGCGCATGCGCCTGGACAAGCAACCCATGTCCTTAAACAAGTTTAGCCGCCGCGGTATCAAGCATCTGCTATGGATCGGCTTTGCACTGCTGACCGGCATCACGTTTGTCGGTTATTTTTATCCGATCAGATCACTGCTACCTGATGTGCTGACCGTTAATGCCGGTTTCTGGCCGATGGCCTGGGTGGTTTTCTTTACGCTGGCAACCTACATCAATGCCGGCTGGTTGCGTGAGCAGGTGTGCATCTACATGTGCCCCTATGCGCGTTTTCAATCTGCAATGATTGACAAGGACACATTGGTGGTCGCGTATGATGGCCGCCGCGGGGAACCCCGGGGGTCACGCAAGCGCGGCCCGAAACCGGTGGAGATCGGAGACTGCATTAACTGCACGCTGTGCGTGCAGGTCTGTCCGACGGGTATCGATATCCGTGACGGACTGCAATATGAGTGTATCCAATGTGCCAATTGTATCGATGCCTGCGATCAGGTGATGGATAAGATGGGATATGCAAAAGGGCTTATTCGCTATGCGTCAGAGCGTTCTCTCAAAGAAGGGCCTGCTGCGAAACCACATTTTTTTCGTGCCCGGACGCTTGGCTATATCGGTGCCATTTCCGTCATGATCGGCTTGTTTGCTTTTGTATTGGCTACGCGAATCCCGTTCGCCATCGATGTGTTGCGCGAACGCGGCGAGCTGTTTCATATTGTCGACGACTCCATTCGCAATGATTACACGTTGAAAGTAGTAAACAAATCCCAAATACCGATGAGCTTTAATCTGAGCGTGCTGGACACTGGTCCAGGTAGCGGTAGCAGTGCAACGCTCAAACTGAGCATTGACCCGCGCATCGAAGTGCCCGCGGGCGATGTGCTGACTATGCCTCTAAGCCTCACCTCTTTACGCGCCGACATAGACCGCAACATCACGAACATAAAACTGCGCCTGTGCGAGTTTGCCGGCGAGCGCTGCGTAGAAGGTGAAACCCGGTTCATTGCGCCTCCTGCAGGAGCGACATCCAGCCGCGATAAAACCACGGAGGAGATCCCAAACCAGAGTAGGGTAGGAGCCCCCCTCACAACATCCCCAAACGTCCGCAAGATT
>JABDLQ010000408.1 GCA_013002925.1 Gammaproteobacteria bacterium
CAGCTTGACAACATCCGCTGCAGCGACCTTACCCGGTACGACATGATACGTCAGTATCGCAGTTAGCTTTTCACGGTTCTCAGGCAGTAACAGCGAATCAACCGTGCCTTCCGGCAGCTTGGCAAATGCTGCGTCTGTTGGTGCGAAGACGGTGAAGGGCCCATCGCCTTTCAATGTGTCCACCAGTCCAGCAGCCTGCAATGCAGCTGCCAGTGTGTTGAACTGTCCAGCAGCGACAGCGGTATCGACGATGTCCTTCTGCATCTTCGCCTTGTAGGTATAATTGCCTGCCATCGCGGTAACCGTAACTGAAATCATAACAACCATAGCCACCTGGGCAAGCGCGACCGATTTAATAAACTGTGCAACTTTCATAATAAATCTCCCGTCGAAGTGATTAGATAAACAACGTGATCAGTTAGTGAGTAGAGCAAATTAATGTGCTGCACGTTGATGAATTAAAACTTACAAGGGCTCGCGTGATTTTGGCGTGGGCGTGACGTGACGGTCGCGTGAATCCAAAAAGAAATCGCTCAGGTCACGTCGGGCCGCTGCCGAGATTGGCGTGCATCAGGGGTTACGCCTGCCCATTTCTGATTTTTGGCAAACTAACCGGACAAGCACAACTAACCGGACAGGCACCATCAGGAGTCGACGAATCATCGAATTGCGAACAGATTTAGTGGTTGACCAGCCAAAGCTGATTTATTGATCAAGGTCTGCTTGCCAGCACAATGATGAGACCAATGATGAGACCAATGATGAGACCAATGATGAGTCCAATGATCAGTCCAATGATCACCTGTCCCATCGTAAAAGCCATTTTGTGTGACAGCAGCCCGACTTTATTGTGGCGGCTGGCTGAGGCACCCTGATGACCAGCTGGCCGCCGGATCGTTCGACGCCATCGCTCGGTCTTTTGACTTTTCCTGTGCTACTCACTATTTTCGCTTGAATGTATCTATTTCCCGTCCCAACAGCAGTCGTTGGCGGTTGCAGTCAATGAACAAGCCGCGTGCCACTCCCGGGCAGCACTCGATCGACCTGAACATGCCCTGTTGGGAGGGCTACCAGGAAGCGCTGCTCGAACTGTTTGGCGAGTCCGTTGCCACTACGAAATTACCGGATGTGGCTGCATTGCAGTCGCTCCTGTGTCCGACCGTGAGTAATCTGCAAGGACAGGCCATTCAGTTCGTGTCACCTTCATCGCTACCTGCGGGCAATTACGAAGAAAATATTTTTACTACCGGAAAAGTGAGCACGCGACCGAACA
Organism: Gammaproteobacteria bacterium; assembly: GCA_013002925.1. Lineage (GTDB taxonomy): Bacteria > Pseudomonadota > Gammaproteobacteria > Steroidobacterales > SZUA-146 > SZUA-146. The sequence goes on from JABDLQ010000408.1 coordinate 1,274, forward strand.
ACTGGCATGACGTATTCAATGCACTGGTCTGGTGGCGTTTTCCGGCGCTCAAGGCGGCCATGAATGCCATCCACTACGCCGAACAGCAAAAACAATCGGGCAGCGGGCGTGGCACGTTGCGCGATGCACTGACCCTGTGGGACGAATGCGGCATCATTGTTGCCAGCGCTCATGGTCGGGTCTTGGAGACGTTGGCCAATCGCAACTGGCAAGGTGCCTTTCAGGACTTTGCCCATCTTTGGCGCAATGACGTACGGGTATTTATCTGTGGTCACGCATTGCTGGAGAAGTTTCTTGACCCGTACAAGGCTATTACTGCCCATGCTCTGCTTGTTCAGATTGATCCAGACTCTTTTGCAGTGGGCCGCGAAAACCTGCAGAAGGATCTGGACAGAGCACTGGCAGCGAAACTGGTGCAGGGCGACCTGATAAAATCCACGGCTTATCTTTCGCCACTGCCTCTGGCCGGTGTTCCCGGCTGGTGGACAAGTGGCGAACAGGATGATGAGTTCTATGCGGACACCGCGGTATTTCGAACCCCTGCATCGCCAATCGTTCCGGCACCGGTCTTTAAGATGGACCTGCACTAAGGTTTGCACGAGAGGACAGCTGATTGCACAGCTGATTGGACAGGCACAGCCCAGCTCCCGCGGAGTTTTTGTGAAAACACCGGATCGTCATTACGAACCCGCAAAGCGGGTGCGGCAATCCCCGTCCGGCTTCTGTGGCATCAATAGGTTAGGGCAGCACAACGTTGGGAGATTGCCGCGCGCTTCGCGCTCGCAAAGACGAAGTGATAGCTTTCATATAAAGTTTGCGTGCCTGTCCAATTTAGTTTGCGTGCCTGTCCAATTTCGTTTCTTAAAGTTTGCATGCCTGTCCAATTTAGTTTTTTGGTATCGGCACCTGATACGATGACGGTCTTGCCAGCCGAACTGGCATCAATACAACGCCTGGATCCGAAAAGGAAACACTATGGAAACGCTGGTTAATACGCTCAACAGTTTTGTCTGGAGCCCGGCCCTGATTTTTTTACTGCTTGGAGCGGGATTGTTTTTTTCAGTGCTCACCCGCTTTGTCCAGGTGCGCCTGTTTCGCGAAATGCTGAAGCTGCTGGTCTCAGGCAAGAGTTCTGAACAGGGTATTTCCTCGTTTCAGGCATTGTCGGTTTCGTTGTCCGGGCGGGTGGGTACAGGCAACATCGCAGGCGTTGCAGCAGCCATCGGTTTCGGTGGGCCGGGCGCGGTCTTCTGGATGTGGGTCGTCGCCTTTTTGGGATCCGCGACAGCCTACATCGAATCGACCCTGGGCCAGATATACAAAGAAGAAGACGAGGGGCAATATCGCGGCGGACCTGCGTATTACATCGAAAAAGCCATGGGGCAAAAATGGTATGCATGGATTTTTGCCATTGCCACCATTTTATCTACCGGTCTGTTGCTGCCCGGTGTGCAGTCAAATGCAATCGGTAATGCGGTGGCAACGGCCATTGGTCCCGGGGAGATACTCCAAACGGGCTTCGGTGACATCGAGACAACCAAACTGATTACCGGAACCGTGGTCGTCAGTATTCTCGGATTTATCATTTTTGGTGGCGTAAAACGCATCGCTCATGTTACGCAGGTGGTTGTACCGTTTATGGCACTGGCTTATATCATGGCAGCCTGTGTGATCATTGCGTTGAATGTCGAAAAACTTCCAGGGATTTTCAGCATGATTTTAACCGATGCCTTTACACCGATGGCGGGCGTCGGTGCGGCGATTGGATGGGGCGTCAAGCGCGGGGTCTACTCAAATGAGGCGGGTCAGGGCACCGGCCCTCACGCTGCCGCCGCTTCTGAGGTTGAGCACCCCGCTCAACAAGGTCTGGTGCAGGCGTTTTCGGTGTATATCGATACACTGTTTGTCTGTACTGCCACGGCGCTGATGATCCTGATTACCGGCGCCTACAATGTGCACAACCCGGAAGGCGGACTGCTGATTCAAAATGTAGCCGCAGACATCGCGGCGAATAGCCCGGCGTTTACCCAGCATGCTGTCGAGAGCATGCTGCCTGGAGTCGGCAAGCCGTTCATTGCTGTTGCGCTATTTTTCTTCGCGTTTACAACGTTACTGGCGTACTACTACATCGCCGAAACCAATGTCGCCTACATCCGTCGCACGCTGCGCGTGCCTGGCGAGTTGTTTGTGCTGAAACTCTTGTTGATGGGCGCAGTATTTTACGGCACGGTGCGCACCGCCAACCTGGCTTGGGCGCTCGGTGATCTGGGCGTGGGACTCATGGCCTGGCTCAATGTCATCGGCATACTGATACTGTTTGCGATGGGTAGCCCTGCCATCAAGGCGCTTAAAGACTACGAAGCACAGCGCAAGGCCGGAGTGACAAAATACACGTTTGATCCGGATGCGCTGGGCATAAAAAATGCTGAGTTCTGGCGCCAGAAGGGCGAGAGTGTCGCCAGTGCCAGGGAGCAAAAGCCGACGACCCCGGAGTAGGGCGGATCGGCGTCGTCACAACTTTGTGTTTTGTCTGGCTGCAACGAATCGGACGGCAGTGCTGTCGATGCTGGTGACAATTAATAAAGTAAAGAGCAGCAGCAATCTGCCCCAACAGGTCATACAATGATACCGGCGCCCAGGCCAGGTTGGCGGTGCGCATCGTGCAAAGTAATGCAGTATGGTCGGATCAGGTTGTTGACACGAGTGTACATAGGGGTATTTTGAGAACAGATGACTGATAGCAAAACTGCACCTGACGCCCTCGCAAAGTGGGCAAAAAAAACCCCGGAGCGCACGTTTTTGACGCAACCCTTCGAGGGCGATGTGCGTGAATGGACT
>JABDLQ010000262.1 GCA_013002925.1 Gammaproteobacteria bacterium
GGAGTTTGCAGGACTGTGAAAACGCTCACGACAAACACTACCACCGTTGTGTTTTAATTACCCCTGACGCGAACTCGTGATTACACGGGATCTCTTCTCCGTATCTGACAAAGGCAAACTCATTGCAAGGTGAGGACGCAAAGCTTCCGATCCACGGCCACCGGCCGGGGACAGCGGGGCCGCCGGATGCGCTGCGATGACGCCAGAGCTGCCTCACACAGGCTGCAAAGGCATCCAGCCAACCAAGCAACTTTTCGATGCAGAGAATCAAGGCATAAACAGTCTTTGTGCTGTTACACGCCTTGCCCAGGCATCGATCCGTGTGCGCGTCTGGTTACCAACTCATCGATTATCAAGGAGATTAGATCGTGCGAATCAGTCAAGGAATACCCCTCGCTCTTGTTACAGGTATAGCGCTGGCGCTAAGTGGCTGCAGTGGATCAGGGTCCAGTGCCACCAGCACACCTGATGTGGTGCAGCAACCTGTACCACCTGCAACACCGACTGCCGTTATTTCAGGTTTCGTTACCGACATGCCGATCCCGAATGCGACCGTTATCGTGACGGTTAACGGGCAGAGCTTTCAGGCACCGCTGCCTACTGCTGCAGACGGTTCGTACCAGGTGGAGATCCAAAGCGATGATCCCGATGCGCTGGTAACAGCTGAGGCGTTCGACCCCAATGGACCCGTTCGATTTACCGCCGTGATTGATACGTTCTCTGCCATTGAAGATGCTGCCGGCGATTCCATGGCAACCGACATTAACATCACCAACGTTACGACGGCACAGCAGATACTCGCCACTCGTCTGACTACTGATGGCAGCATTGACAGCAAAGACGAACTGGTAGACGCAGCGGCACGGGTGGACACTGACGATCTGCTGGATCTGTCCGCTGCCATCAAGGTGGTTGTCGAAAGTATCGGTGGTGTTACCTTGCCGGTGGATGTCACCGACACCCTCGCCCTGGCGCACGCCATTGTCGACAACACCACCACGTTTCTGGACGACGTCGCGGTGACCGCACCTGGTGCGCTGGATACTGCAGTCGACCTGGTCCTGACAGATGGCAATGCGACATTGCCGTTTACAAACGACACCGTACCGGGTGTTTACGTCTCACAGGATAACTTTTCATTATTTGCCATGTTGCCGGCAGGCTATGGCTTCAATGCTTCTCATGATCGCCAGGGTGTTGCCATGTACGACTGGCAGGTCAACAGCGACGGTGTTTTGAATCTGTACTTTATGGGTTCAGAGCAGCGTGTCGAGTCGGTCACTCTGCTTGATCGCACACGCGACGTAGTCAATGTGGTTGTGCGTGAATCGGACAGCAGTGGGCAGGGCAATCCAGCCACGGCATGGTATCGAGGGTTTGCTGATGGCTTTACGCCAAACAGTGTACCGGGTAGCTATACCACGGTGAATGAGCCCGGCCACCTGACCGTGTTCACCGGTGATGGCACTGGTTATGATCTCGATCTGGTCACAGGCGTTCAGTCCGACGGTTTTACATGGACGGTCGATACCGACGGAGTCCTGACGATTACTGACAATGATGATGGTGGCATGAGTTTTGTGCGCCGCCTTGACGGCAGCACTTCGGATCATCTGAAACTGCTGATCTGGGAAATGGGAGCAGATGGCACGGTTGACCATGTGGCGGTGATCGATGCGATGCGCTCGGATGACACCATGACAAGCGGCGTGACAGGTTCTGACACCGCGTTGTTGCTGGCTGGTAAAACCTACGCAATGACCGAGAGCGGCGAAATTGCGCTGTTTAGTTTTGGTGCGGATGGCGTCTTCAACCAGATCTCCCAGGTCGAAAACCAGTCGGGTGAAGCATGGACTGTCGGTGAAGCGCGAGGCGCCTGGTCATTTGATGCAGCAGGTAGTCTTACCACCAGCTTCCCCGGAGAAGAGGCTTCAGAGGGCGTCAGCATTTTGCAGGGCGCCGGTGAAGATTTCATGGTGGTGCAGACCGATGCTGACGATTCCAGCTCTGTGCTGCAGGTCACCCGGGTGGTCCGTGCTGAAGCGGCATTGCTGACAGGCAGTTTTTCTCTGGTCAATGATCGCGACGGTCAGTCCGATGGAACAGTGCGTATGGCGGCCGATTTCACCGGCACTCATGTCAGTCAATACGGTGTGTCGACTGACTTCACCTGGGGTATTTCCTCTGCAGGAAACCTGGTGGTCGAAATTGCAGGAGACAGCTCGTTTGACACCCTGAGAATGACGTTCCATCTGCTGGCAGGTAGCGGTGGTGACGTGTTGCGCTTTGTGATGGTCAATCGTGTCAACGATGTGCTGCACAGCCATGATACGAGCACCGGACAGGACCCGGATGCGTTATCGGTGGTGACCTTTATGCGCAACTAACAGTTCCTGACTACAGCAGGCAATGACGGCCGCCCCAAAAGGGCGGCCGTTTTTTTATTCTACTTTTGCGAACCCATACATCGTCGCTGATTAGTCGATGAATATTTCGATGTATTGCGACGAATTATACGGTGCCTCTGAATGCAGGCACCGAAACCGCGTAACGATTGTGTTGTCTCGCTGATGCTTCGTTGATAATTCCTTGTCTGGGTGGCTCATCTCGCAGAAGTCAAACCCGGGTACGGGGTCAACACCCTGTCTGTCTTATCGTGTTGCCGCGCACATGATTTTTATTGAATCAGGTTCGGTGCCGGCGCTTCCTGAGGTACATATTCGCAGCTTACTATGCCACCAATGCCTGCGCGTGCGGGGACAATCCACAGATTGCTAATCGCAAACTGTCGTGACTGGCGATAGGTCAATGTCATTGTTCTATTAAAACCGCCACGTGATAGACGCCCGCACTGCACGTGGCTCCATTGGATGGAAATGGATGTCCTCGACTCCGACTGCTTCGCCCCGCAAGCGGGATTCGTAAAAATAGGTAATGTCGTCGTCTTTCTCATCGAACAGATTTAGCACGTCAACCCGCAGATCGAGCCGTTCACTGCGGTGTCCGAGGCTCAGATTGAATACTGTGGAGGCCTCCGATACGACACTGCTGTCTTCGAGCAGCGGTCGCTCGTCAAAATGACGCACGCGCAGGCTACCGTAAAAACCGTCAGGGAACTGTGCGGAAATGCCCGCAGAAATGACGCGATCAAGGGCTCCGGGAATGTCGTCCCCGGCTGGGTCGGCATCGGTAAAACCGGAATTTGTCAGTGCCAGTTCTACGTCATAGCTCCACACATCATTGGGTCGGTAGTAAACCGGTATTTCAAGGCCGTAGCGCCGGCTGGGTCGGCTTGCTTCGGTGTTGCCGGCATCGCCAACAAACAATAGTTCGGAGTCAAGTTCGAGGTACCAGAGTGCAGCCGACACGCTCACCCGCCGGTCGCGAAACAGTCGCAGACCCAGTTCTGCACCATTGGATTTGACGAGTGGATCTACTGGTTCGGCGGGATCTCCGGATACCGGGTCAACGGAAATTGTAGTACCGCGGGCATCGTTGCTGTGGAACGCGCGGCCGGCGCTGGCATATAGCTCAGTAAATCTATTGGGTGCATAAATGATATTGAAGCGGGGTGCAAGCAATGCTTCAGACTCGGTGCCTGTGTTCGCCTCGATGGTACTGGTGTGAACGTCGAAATCGAAATAATCCGCCCGTACTCCGAAACTGCCGCGCCAGCGCGATGACCACTTTACATCGTAGTCGTAGTACAGCCCCAAACTTAACTGGCGCACTTTGTCGCGACGTACGGTTGATAGCAGTTGCCGACGTGCCGTACGAAACAAGCCGACCTCGCCAATATTGTCGAATCGCGTCATCAATCCAAAGGTATGGGTGGCGTCGCCTCGTTGCATTTGCCAGGAGATCTCGCTGCCGTAGACATTGCGATCATCCACCTGCCGAAACTGGTCACCGTTAATCGGATCATCGAGGAAGTAAGTAAAATTTGAAAACAAGTCCAGTTCGTAGTCAATCACGTATCCGCGTGCGCGTATCCGTCCCGCAGCAAAATCGCGGTGCCAGCTGCCGGACAGGCTGTAACGTGAGCTCGCACCGCCCACCGTATCGTCAATGGTTCCCAGGGCTGACACCTGCCCGGCAGTGACTGCACGTAGCGGGACCTGGTCTGCCGAATTCCATTTGGCATCATAGGCCATGAACGTCAGGTTCCATTCACTACTTTCAGTGGATTGTGAATAACGCAGCAGGCCGTTGTAGCGATCCAGGTCTTCTTTGACCCCGACCCAGGGACCATCGTAATAGTGCGCTTGTAGCGCGTACAGAAAATCGCCATCGCCCGTCTCGACACTGTTGGCTACCAGACCGCGCAGGTAACCGTCCTCGCCGGCTCCAATTTTGGCGATGCCCTTCGGAAGTCGGTTCGCAATGCTTAGCAGTGCTGCACCTGCCGATGAAAAATCTGACACTTCGGCGTAATAGGGTCCTTTGCGGTACTCCAGTGATTTGACGAGTTCCGGGATCAGAAAATTCAGGTCGGTATAGCCCTGACCATGGCCATGGGTGGGCATGTTGACGGGCATTCCGTCAACCCAAGTAGCGAAATCGGTGCCATGATCGAGGTTGAAGCCGCGCAGAAACATTTGATTGGATTTACCGGTACCACTGTGCTGCGTAACGATCAGACCCGGTACAACTTCGAGAATCTCACCAGTGCGCAGCCGTGGTCGCGCGTCGATCTCTATCTGACCGACTACCCCTTGCGACGCCGAAGACAGTGCACCTGTGGGATCATCCCAACGGCCCTCAACGAGTACCTCTTCCACCGGTGGATCTTCATGGGCCGACACCGGTAACGAAACCAGAAGCGAGAAGAGCAAAGTAGCGCAGAATAAACGGTGAGTTTGACTGCTATACAGGGGTGTTGTCATCGTTTCAGAAATCCATTCATCGATTATTATTTTCAGCTGATCGAAAATATCATAAACAATATGTTCTTCAAATTCATCAGACCCGGGAAATTACCACATCATCTGACATAACGCGCAAGCCCGAGACGGCCAGCCGGCAGCGCCATCCGCGATGGCACTCGTTTACAGGCGCTGTACTTTAAACCCGGTGGCGATTCTCCAACCATCGCAAAAATAAAACCAAGCACAGCTTGAGTGCCGGCAGCCAGTTACGTATTAAGCTACTGCAAGCCGGTGTCATTATCACAATACTGTTGGCGGTAAAGTGCACACCCTGTTCATCGAGCATCAGAACGGGTGGCTGCGCCGGACAGGCACCGCACGGCAACAACAGTGTGAACCCGTGCGATTCTTGTTTGAGTTTGGTATGCGTTGCCGGATAAAGCCGATCGATGATCAATTATTTTGTGGATACGATCTTTATTTAGGCTGGGGCTGTGTCCGGATTTAAGCAAACGGCACGCCGATTACATCGATAACCCAACGCCCTGCCTCCCGCCGCCATTTAACATAGATATCAAGGGAATCATCTTGTGAATCAGGCGGTACGAATAAACCCGGTTGCACCTGCTTCCAGGGTGACCGTCCCTGGCTGTCCAAGACGATATCACGCAGTGTGTCCCCGTCGCTGTCAATAAGCGCGTCAAACACGCCGCGTTTTGTTTTCATCGCGTTGCTAACTTCAGTCGCAGTGTGCTGGCTGCTCATGTCGGGAGCATCCATGGTGCTGCGCAATGTCCATACCCCTTCATCAGGAAAAAAAGCAGCCAGAGCGTCGACGTTTTTTTCACGCAGCACGTCGACAAAACGATTCATCACCGACTGCGCAGAGTCTTCAGGGGCAGGATCAGCGTGTTTGTCTATTGAGCAGGCGAAAACGCAGAACAAAACCAACACGAATACTCCAACTGCGTGAGCACATCGTGTCAGAAACATGCGATTACGCCCGACAGACAATTTCACGAGCGTATTCAGTCGGCCATCGAAAACCCAACAGCCGCCGGGTCGGATAGGGGCGTAACGACACCTGGTTGCTGCCACCCCCGGAGGCACCTTTTTGATTACCGCCGAGCACGAGAATTTTGCCGTTTTCCATTCCGGAAAAAAAGCCTACATGACCTTGCCAACCGCTGCGTGATCCTCGCCAGAAAACGGTAATTGCACCGTACATTGGAGAATCCTTTGGCAGGGGTGTTCCCCATTTCATCCAGGAACGCGCAGTCGGTTTGTCAGTCCCGGGTATCGAAGTCTGCTCCAGCACCCAGTTTACAAACGCCGAGCACCACTCATGATGATCCGAGGTAAAGCGCCACTTGGCTTTTCCCATCGTCGTAAAATATTCAATTATGCGGGCATTGTCTTTGGCTCTGCCCGGCCCTTCTTTTACCCCAAACTCGTTAAGTGCATGTTGCATCCAGGGAAAGCGACTATTGTCCTCAAACGACATGCGGGTTGGGCCGATCGGATTTATTTTGGCCATGCTCTATCTCCTTGATTGATGCCCGCACCAGTCGTTCGACCCGGCATGCAAACAAGCGAGCCAGGCGGTGCTGGTGCCAGTCGGTAGTGTGCGAAGTCAATCGCTGCAAAACCTGACTATAATCAGCCGTTAATTTACTTGTCCCAAGCGCTACCCCGAATCGGAATCGACGAAAAACCGGATCCGCGCATTCTGGTTATTTCTGTTCAGGTCGATGAAGTCAACAAATTCCAGAGTGCGGCAAGACGACGTGCTGAGAGAGATTGTACAAAGTATTGAGCAGCGCGACAGGAACGTCAACACGAATACCTGAAACCAGGCAATTCGTTTTATTCAGTGGAATTGGTCTAGCTTTGGATTGGGTTTAGAGATTGGGGCCTGGCCGTCAACACCCGACCGACCTGCCGTAAGAAAAAGGTTTTCAAACAGCTATTCCCCGTTGTCGGTCTGCCCGGATGTGTAAGTGGGTGTGGACTACTGCGGACACTTCTAAATCAGAAACATTGTCCCGCACTGTCACAACAACTCGCCAGCCCCAGAGCGGCCATCTCCGGGTTTTTCTCTGTGCCCGACGGGCACGCCGGTGCGGCTGGTGGTGCTGGTCGTGCAGTCGGCTGCACCGCTGCAGGAGCGCGGGAAGCGGACGGCGGTGGCCGGTACTGCGGATCCTGACGATAGCTGGTATCGACAGGCGCTGGCCTGTACCCGGAATTGGCCGGCGGCGGGGTGGGCTGGTAATTGTAGCCCGCAGGGGCGGGTGCGCGATATTGCGGACTGTTGTAGTTTGCAGGAGGCGCCTGACGATACTCTTCGCGCGGCGCAACGTTTTGCTGCTGTTGACGGGTTTGCTGCAAAACCTCGAGCAGGCGCGTTGCTTTGTCCAGTGCGTCGAGCGTGCTATTCGATTGAGGCGCGCTCGGACGCGGTTGCTCCTGGGAGTTGTCAAAAATCTGGTCGTACACTTGCCGCTGTGTTGCCTGCCGCTGACTGGAAGATTTACCATCCCGAGCGGCTTCAAGCTGCTCGCGCACACCGGCCGGCAGATAATCCGGGTTATACAGGTTGCTGGGTTCATCTGCCGTTGCAGTGACGCCGGAAAAAATTCCGGCCGCCGCCAACACAAAAAAGAAGATGTTGCGGTGTGAGTTATACATCGTTCCTTTCCCGGATTTCAGCATTGTTCCCATATTAGACAACTTTATCACGACAGGCTTACGACGCCGTGCTATTTAACCAATAACTGCAGTTTTTACACGGTCTACCGACGACTTTGGGTCTGGATGATTTCCAGGCAGTAGCCGGAATGTTCCTGCACCTTGTTCGGACCCACGTACACGCCAAGGCCACAGCTTTTATTCCGTGTCAGCATCGAGCGCAGACCCATTCCAGGCTCATCGAGCAACACACAGGAGCCGCCATGCTCCTCCGACTTTTCAGGGCCGGTATAGACAGCATAAGGCCCACATTCGGTGTATTTAGTCCGCCAGGAATAAATTCGGCATGGCCCTGCGCTCAGACAGATGCCGCCATGTTCTTCCGGTTTTTGTGGCCCGGCGTAAACACTGCCTTGCGGGCAGTTTTTGCTTTTGGTCTTCAGTGTGGCCAGGCGGCATTGTTTTTGCACGGGCGGTGGCGGCGTCACCGGGGCAGGTTTGGCAACGGGCTTTGGCTTGACAAGCGCAGACTTCGAAACCGGGTCGGGCGAACTGATCACGACCCTCATACCAGCCTGCGGCACACCGGTAGCATTGAGTTTGGCTGCAACGACAGCGCTGTTCGTTACGTTTGTCACGCGCCACGTGCCAACATTCATCGTGCCCAGCGACGGATGGTCAGTAGTGACATTTACGCTGTCGCCCTGGCGCGGTAAAAACTGGGAGTTGAGCGTGATGACGATAGTGTCACCGGCCACTTTGGAGATTTGCCCTTCCAATTCAACCGCCCGGGCATTGACAGCAGACAGCATGATGACGGCTGTCAGGACAATGAATGTAAAAAGCCGGGGTAGCCGGTAATTTCTGTACGTACTGGTCATGATAATTTCCTCATCATTTATTGCTGGAAGTCCGTCGCATAAACCCCGGTATCCAACATTTGTAAAATGTCACCTGCAAACCGTACGTGTTACGGCCAGCTTGCTGCACGTGTCCCGGCGCTGACCATGCCAGGGTATCGGCGGGGCTAGTCAATCGGGCAACCGAGCCCACGGCGAAACTCCCGATAGCGACCCAGCGCCACGTCGCGTGCCGGTTCACTGGTCCAGCGGTTACAGGCCATGCTGGTGTTAATATTCGATTTGTCACATTTGTACTTATCCCAGGCCTGACTCAATCCTTTGTAGGGTCCTCCGATGATTTCCACAAAAGGGCCTTCCTGCCACAACCTTGGACTCGGTGCGCACGGACACAAGGGCACAGACCCCGGATTACATGGATCAGCACCACCCCGAATATAGTCGCGCCAGTCAGTGACCCGTTGTTCAAGCGTCACACCTTTTTTCGGTCGGACCACGACAATTTGTTCGCCGTAAATATGTGACACGCCACCAAAATAACGACGATATCCTGCGCCCCAGATGCGCGCCACATAATAACCGGGTTTGTTTTCGGCGATGACCGCCTCAGAAGAATCGGCTGGCATACCGCCAGCGGCTGTACCGACGCCGGAGTTGGTCGAAGCGACGGTACGACCATTAACGTTGCCTGTCGTGTGGGCAGCAGGAGGCGCATGAATCACCATGGTAATCGCAGTACCCGGATCAACCCGCGTTCCGGGCGCCGGACGCAGTCGTTCAACAGTATCGGCCGTGGTCTTGTCTGGGGCCGGCGCGCCAAGTGCCGCCACAACATCAAAGCCTTCATTGATCAGCTGTGCACGCGCCATCGCCGCAGGCGTGCCGACAAGGTTTGGCACCACCAGCTTGATCTCGGCCGGTGAATAAACGACCAGCTGCACGCGATCGCCACGGTTCACCCGGGTGCCGGGAGCTGGGCGCGCGCTCATCACCGTGTCATTTTGAGCCGCAGATGGGGCGGGAGGCCCTATTGCCAACGATACATCGAGGCCTTGCTCCACCAGTGCCGTACGGGCTGTAACAGCCTGTTGGCCCACTACGTCGGCAACCATCACTCGCGTTGGTGCGACGCTCGGTGTTCCTGTTCCATTCGCAGGTTCTGTGGGTGGTTGCACGATGGCATCACTCCCGGAATCCGCAGCCGTCGGCTCCGTAACCGTGGGCGGTTGCAGCGGTGAACCGGTGCCAGGGATGTGCGTTGCACTGCCCGACGCATTGCCAGGGGTTTGTGTTGCACCGCCTGATGCGGCCCCCGGCGTTTGTGTTGCACCGCCTGAAGCGGTGCCGTCCGCAAGCCCACTGCCAGCAGTAGCGCTAACCGCGCCACTGCTGGCAGAGCCGGATGTGCCGCTTGTGGTGCTGCCGGTCGCCGTGCCGGCCACACTGCCACCGGTAGTAGCTGCCCCCGTTTGGGCCTCGCCTGAACCTGACGGTGCATCGGGTGTGTTATTTCCTGCCCCTGGTGGTTGGACACTGGCGGTGGTTGATCCCCGCAGTGGCGCTTCGCTGCCTGTCAGTCTTGCTCCCCGGTAGGGGCCAGGCTCGGATCCATAGATGGCAAAACCGGTTAATGGTTTTCCGACCCTGGGTGTGTCGGAAGCGTTCTGCCGCTCCCACGCGGTCATGAGTATGTTGACTGGAATGGCGAACGCCGCACCGGGGTTACGCAAATAATCGCCCAACCGCTGTCGCGGATCACCGACCGGCTCACGCGAGACCAAAGCCCGCACACCCAGTTCAATACTCTGCGCCGGACCTCTGACGAGGTCATGGCCACGCTGGAATGAGTAATCATATTGATCAATTGTCTGTGGTTGTGGGCTTTTGAACAGCAAGGTGGGTGTCTCACCGGTCGTTCTCGCAGGCTCATCCAGACTGATTGCGGTCACAGACCGTGAGGTGAAATGCATGTCACCAAACTGCAGGCTGAAGCTCACCCGTCCCCAGTCACCGCAGCCCCGGTATTGGGTATAGCCCTGGCTTAGTGTTTGCAGGTTTACCGCAAGTGGTACAAATGCCGAGGCCGGAGATTTCTCGCGATAATAATCGGAGCTCTTCATGTCTTCGCCTGGCATTGCAGTTGCAGCCCATGAAGAATCCGGATCCAGTGACTGACCCAGGTCGAGGGCCGGCGGTAACGCCAGGTCGATGCGGGCAGTGGATTCCTGCTGCACCAGCTCTTCTTTGCAGTTTTCGTAATCCCACCGTGCGCGTACTTCAAAGCCGAATTCCGGGTTTTCAAAAAACGCATCATCGGGGCGAATATTGCCGTTGTGATCGAATGTGGTTTTGAAACCGACCGAAGGTTGCAGCATGAAACCCTTGAACTTTACGATTGCCGGGGCCACGGTGTAGACGCCAACGTCCTGCCATTCGCCTTCGTAAATCACCGTGGGATCGCCTACTCCAAAAATTCCGCCGAGAACTTCTTTGACCTGGTCCCGATACTGCAGTGTGTACTCGCCCGCGCGTTGAGCTTTGGTGCGTACCTGCACGCGTATCTCCCCCTCGCGATCTGCACCCAGCAAGATGCGCGAATCGTTGGCTACACTATTGACCTCACTTTCACTGCGCCCCTGAACAAACTTATGGCCCTCTAGTGGACCGATGATGCGATACTGAAACGAATGTCGCTCATCGAAACCCGTGTCCCAGATTACCCACATATCATCGAGAGGAAACAGCGGCACATTGTTGGCGCACTGTGCTGGTGGCGGGGCTTTTGGATCAGGATCTGCCAGGCAAACGGTGAAACTCTGTGGACCATCCGGGCGTTCCAGCTCGCGTGTCAGCGGCAATACGATTCGGCGCAATTGGGGCTGTATGTCTTTGGCCTCTGGACGCACTTCCAGCACCAGGTCACCCTCGCCTTCGCCGGAGAGTGTCAGCATTAGCGTGATCAGCTGCTCAAACTCATCCGGCTTAAAAGTGATCACGCCGCCTTCGGCGACCGTTGCCCGAGAGACAAATTCCGGTTGTTCCGTGATCTTGACGGTAAAGTTCGTAGCTTCGTCAAACTCGCCCCAACTCACAATAGCCAGGCGAATCCCATCCGCATCTTCGTCAGCATTGAGGCCTACCGGCCGGTCGATGACAAGATCATCAAGAAACCCATGATCTTCCGCTGTTTGCGCGAGCACCGGGCCCGCAGGCAACAACACGGTGATCAGCATGGCAGCGATTGCCAAATAACGGTTCACCGGGCCCCCAATAATTGATCGCTCAGGTGAAACTTGTATTTGAACCAGGCGTAATATTTCTCCTCGATGTCACTCACCAACCCGATCTGATCGGCGTAGGCGGCAATCTGTTCAGGTGAGTACCGTTCTTTTATGAAGGTATCCATCTCCTCCCGAAACTTGCGACTCTTTTCAAGATCCAGTTTGCCATCGTCGCCTAATGCTGAATGGTCCTTGAAATGTTTGGCAATTTTCGCGTTGATCTCGTAGTAAAGCGAAAGCTTTTTACGGTGCTCCCCACAGATGCGCATTGACTCGGCCACGGCCAGCTGGTGTTCTTCCCGGCTCAGGACTCTGATGCTGCCGTCTTTGTTTGTGACTGCTTTGGGTACCATCATGGGGGTGGCGCCAAAATCATCAAACTCGAGCACCTTGCGTACCGTCGAGGCCATTCTGTACTGGTTGCTGACGGCTTCTTTGCGTTGTGCCCGGGTTCCATTTTTAACAATGTCCTGCACTTCGTCGTGATAAGTTTGCGCGGTACTGGCCAGGATCACCGGTGTCAATTCACGCATACGTTCCAGCAGGCGAATGGCCCTGGCCTCCGCTTCGGGCCCGTCACCCAGAACGGCCCACGGCGTGGGATTCGTGCCCTTCATTTTCATTTTGGCCATGAACTCAACAAGGTCCTTGTCACCTGGCTGATTGAATACGGTGCTTTCACCATTGGCAAGGAGGGTTTCAACGTCCTTGTAGATCTGCCAGTGATAGCTGGCATTTTCGCCCTTGTCCGCCCGTCGTTCGAGACGTGAGTTGTACAGCTTGTTACCCTCCGGATGACTCATCACGTACGCGTCTATAAGGCGAATGAAGTACTTGGTTTTCGACATGGCCGAGGTCAACACATCACGACGTGCTTTATCATCACTGATGTTGCCAACATTCACGGGAGCGTATTTGGGATCGGTTAAAAAACTCATGTAGCGCGTCATATCCACCGCCAGCCCGTGCGCCTCACCGCGAGACACGGTTACCCAGCTTCTGACAAATTTGCCAAGACCCCACAGCTTTTTGCCGCTGTAGGCCATGTTGTTAAGAAACCACTTGCCACCACCTTCTGAGTAAAACCGCGTGGCGTCGCCCATCTTGACCACGACATCTTTCACAATCGTGGTGAATTCCTCCTGGCCAGCGTCAAAGCGACCGGTAGGCTGCACAAATGCTTCGGTATCCATACTGCTGGCAGCCTGGCCGACAGCAAGCGGAAAACCCTTGTCGGCAAAGTACTGTTCCAATGCCTGCTTGAGTTTAGCGCCATCTTTGAAGCCGGCAACGGTCAACACCGTGAAATCGATGTCCGCGAGAATGCCCTGGTACTCCGGGTTGCCGGTTGCAGCGCCGCCTTGCATAACCTGCACTGTGCTGTCGCGGTACCCGGGGTTGGCGTCAAAAAACTCAGCCAGCGTTTCGTTTACCAGTACTATGCGATGGTCATCGATGGCTTTGGCTGCGGCGTCAATGCGCTCAAGCTCAACGGGGTTGTCTGCAGCGGCTGCTTTGGTGACTTTGAGAGCACGGCGAATCAAACCGATATCCATCGCATTTGACAACAGTTCGGTGCGCACCTGCAAAGGATCACGATCGCTGGCAAGCTGCTCCAGGTCGTCGATTGTTGGCTTGCCGTTCTCAAAGGTGTTTCTCAGCGTTTTTACTTTTTCAAGATGGGCCAGCTGCGTTGACGCTTCGTTTGCGTCATCCCCATCGCTTTGTGCCTTGGCGCGAAGGGCTGCAGCGACAGTTTCAATGACGGGCCCCGAAGTCACGGCAGAATCGACTTCATCATCCAGGATACGAGTGCGCTCGACGACGTCCTGCAGCCCCTCCATCAGCAGCTTGTAATGTGCGCGGTTTTTGTTGAGCGCTGCATTTTTTGCCGAGTCCAGCAACTCCTTTTGCAAACGCTGGACTTCTCCGACATCGCCTTTATCTGCGGCTTCATTGAGACTTGTCAGCCTGTTCATGTCTTCCTGTACAGGTGCGTTCAGGTCAACGCCAATCAGATCAAGGCTGGCCAGTCGATCTTCGATGATTTTGCGATCGGCTTTTTGCCGCTCGGTCATGTGTGCGGCGACCTGGGCCTGAAACTCACCGCGTTTTTCCATGTACTTGGAGCCCAGGTTTTTGATCGAGGTCAGTACAGAATTGTAATCGCTGGCCGCAAACACGCTGCCGGTAGCCGCCGCCTGCGACAGCGCCATGATTGACGCATCCATCGCGCCGCCCTTGACCATCTCGTAAATTCCGTCTTTGACAAACAAAGATGACCATGGATTCAGGCCATTTCGAAACTGCTCATGCAGTTTCGCGCGTGTCACGGTTTCCGCGGACAGAAACGACCATTTGTTTTTCGGTCCCGCTACTACCATGCGGCCAATCGCATCAAAGGCGAAATGCATGGCGAGGTCCTGTGCCGCTTGTGCAAGAAGCCCCTGGTAGACGACGGTTGTCGCCGCCAGTCGCGCTTCACGCCGGAACATTTGTGCGGTTTCTTTAAGGTCGACGCGCGATGATATCCCCAATGAAACGCGGCGCTGATTCTCCATGTTTTGCAGCGCTATGGCCTGGCCGGCCGCAGCCAGATAGTTGACTGTCAGGGCATCATGTTGCAGTTTCAAAAAAGCCTGCCTTGCGCCGAGGTCGTACAGTTCAATCTGTTGCGCTTTGTCCAGCATCGCCAGTTGGGTGCGATAAACGCCAGCGATCGATCCGGCGGCACTGCGGTCCTTGTTTGCTACCGTGAACATCTTCATGCGTTCGACCAGCCCACCGCGAAACTTCATATAGGCGCCGATGTATTCAGGGCAATTGTTCAGAAGATACTGATGCTTGCGCATTGCATCCGGAATACCAAGCGCCATATCTGCGAAGCGATAATTCGACTTTTTCAGCGCCGCCAGCACGTCGTCGAACTGCTTTTGATTGTAGATCAGTGTGCGCAACCACTCATCCTGGCTGGGATAATTTTTGGCGCCAAAGAAGAAGGTGCGACTCAGGCCGGGCCAGATGGAATCCAGTATCTCTGCCCGACCTGGTCCGGACAGCAGGTACGCGCGACCGCGCACCACAGCGCGCTCAAAATCGTTATTACTTTTGTCCAGTCCCAGCTCGGCATCGGTAGGACGACTGTCAAGCATCGCCATCGACAGTTCGAGATCGGGGTTGTCGACCACGATGCCGCGATCGGCGGCAATGCGTAGATAGCCGTTACGGCCGGCGGCCTTGAGTTCTTCTCGGGCAGCATGAAAATGCAGTTTGGCTATATCCGCCGGTGACTCCGCAAACGGCTCCAGTACGAACGCCATCCCGCCACCGCTGCCAGCGACAAACGCGTCATCATCAAGAAATCGGCCAATTGGCACACGTCCTTTCTGACGCCTGCCGGCAGCATCACCAGCCACCTCGGCAATTAACTGCGTGCCATGCAGTGCCGCCTTATCAGGGTCGTCGCCATGTCGCTCGATAATGGTTTCAATAAACTTTATGGATTCTTGCGTGACGGCGTGGTTTTTCAAATAGGCATCAAACGCGGTTTCGGCACTGGTCTTCAGGTCGTAACCGGCAAATTCGGCAGGTCGTTTCAAGGTGGTAATAAACATGTCCTGCACGGGTCCTGATACCAGCGTGCTAAACGATCCTCCGACAAACTCACTTGCTGCTGCCAG
>JABDLQ010000419.1 GCA_013002925.1 Gammaproteobacteria bacterium
TTTTGGGGTGGCATTGCGCTGATGAGTTATGCGTTGATGCAGTTTATTTTCTCACCCATCGTCGGTGCGCTGTCGGATCGCTTTGGGCGACGGCCCGTTCTGCTGATGTCATTAAGCATGTATGCCGTTGACATGCTGTTGCTGGCCATCGTGCAAACGTTGCCCTGGTTTTTGGTCATACGAGGTCTTGCGGGCGTGTTTGCATCGACCTTTTCAACAGCGAATGCCTATATTGCAGATGTCACTCCGCCGGAAAAACGCGGGACACGGTTTGCCATCCTGGGGGCGGCATTTGGCGCAGGGTTTATCATTGGCCCGGCGATTGGCGGTATTTTGGGCGATATCAATATTCGCTATCCGTTTTTTGCAGGTGCCCTGGTGGCCAGCATCAATACCGTGTTTGGAATGATGTTTGTTCGCGAATCATTGGCCGCTGATCGACGTCGCGCGTTTTCATGGTCTCGTGCGACCACCTGGGGCACGCTCATTCGCCTGTTTCGCACCCCGGGTATTGGCCGCTTATTGCCCGTGTTTTTTCTGGCGACCCTGTCATCGTGGGTGTATCCGACTGTGTGGTCATATGTTGCCAAGGCCAAGTTTTTATGGACCGAGAGCGAGATTGGCTGGTCCATTGCGTATTACGGAGTCATTGCGTTTATCGGTCAGGCGCTCATCGTGCAAATAGTGCTGCCGCGCATTGGTGTACGCAAAGCCATCTGGATCACACTGCTGGTGGAGGCGATTGCACTGGTGGGCATTGGTATGGCCACGGCCGGCTGGATGGTGTACGCCATGATCTCATTGGCGTTGATCAGCGTAATGCAGGATCCCGCTATCCGCCAGGCGTTATCTTCCCGAGTACCGGAGGACGCGCAGGGTGAATTGCAGGGCGGACTCTCCGCATTATCCAGCGTGGCGATGATTTTATCACCAGTCATTTACAACGGATTGTTCACGCTCACCGCCGGCGATGCACCGGTCATCGACTACCCCGGGTCGCCTTTCATCGTGGCGGCCTTTATCTCGGGGCTCGCTTTACTGTTTTATGCAACGAGGGCAAAACGGCCTGTCGTGCGTGAGACCTGAATAACAGAATTAATCCGCATTTTTACAGCGGCATTATTTTTGTGGCGAGCGCCGCAGCAAGCGGTCGGCCCACGCTACCGGCAGCATTTGCAACAGGCGGATAAAGGAATAGGTTTGCCAGGGAAACGCGATGCGCGCCTTGTTGCGCGCGAGCCCGCGAACGATCTTGTGTGCGGCTTTATCGGCGTCCATCAAAAATGGCATGCGGAAGCGGTTACGCGCCGTCATGCCGCTTTCGACAAATCCCGGGCAAATGACATTGATCGCAACGCCATGCCGGTGATAAGCGCCGCGCAAGCCTTCGCCGTAGCTGCGCACGGCAGCCTTGCTCGCTGCATAGGGAGCTGCACCCGGCATGCCGAGAAGACCCGCTACCGAACTCATGATGGCGACCTGCCCCCGGCGTCGCGGCACCATTCGCTCAAGTGCCGGATGAATGGTGTTAAACACGCCCTGTACGTTGGTGTCGAACGTCCGCTCGGTAAGTTCAGCCAACGTTGGTGCGTCGTTCTTGCCAAGACCAATTCCCGCGTTGGCAATCACAAGGTCAAGTGGTGCTTCATCGTCTGCTGCACCAATCCATGCGAACATCGCGTCACGATCGGCAACATCGATGACCTTGATCTGTGCGTTGGCATTCTTTTGACGGACGCTGTCGGCAACAGCCTCAAGCCGGTCAGCGTTTCGACCGGCCAGGTGAAGCGTCACGCCAGGTGCAGCATAGGCGCGGGCAAGCGCCTCGCCGATGCCGCTGCTGGCGCCGGTGATTACTATGTTTTTGGGATCATTGTGCATGGGATTCACTGTTTTGTGGATGGTTAACTCCGGTCACAGTATCGTTTCTAAATGACTGTGCCCCGATCAGCGGGGGAGACCAGTTTACCTGTTTCTGCCGCACCACCTGTTAGAAATTTTGGAAACAGGTAAACTGACCTCCGAATAATCAAAACCATTCGGACGCGCATTGGATTTCACCCTCTACTGGTTCATGTTTCCGGTGGCGATTGTTGTCGCCACCTGCGCGATGCTCAGCGGTATTGGTGGCGCGGCGTTATTTACGCCGATTTTTGTACTGATCTTTCCATTGCTGGGCCCGGAGTATGTGCTCGCGTCGACCACAGCCGCCGTCGGGACGGCTCTGATTACACAAACTTTTGGGTTTTTATCGGGCTTTGTTGGCTACTATCGGCGCGGCCTGATCGACTTTGCACTGGCACGGCGCTTCATTTGGATCGCGGTTCCGGTTGCGATTGCCGGAGCCCTGACAGCCAATCTCGTGCATGACAGCGTGCTGCTTGCCAGTTACGCGCTGCTGGTTGCAGTGCTGGCCGTGCTGATCTGGCACAGCCATAACTCAGCTGAAAAGGCGATCACACGGCAGAGGCTGGTAGTAAACCGTAAAAAAACGGATTCACGTGGCGAAACCTACCATTATCACCATCCGAACCTGGGGCTAAAAAGCGCCGCCACGACGTCCGTAGGAGCATTCCTGACCGGTATGGTGTCCGTTGGTATCGGCGAGGTTACCATTGCGCAACTCACGCGCAAGGGTGTACCAATCGCCGTTGCGGCAGCGACGTCCGTGGTAGTCGTGATTGTCACTATCGTCTTTGCTTCGGCCACATTGTTCGCTCAGCTAATCAACACGGGTGGATGGCAAGCCGTTCC
>JABDLQ010000429.1 GCA_013002925.1 Gammaproteobacteria bacterium
TGAGCACAGGCATCGTTCAATCTACTGCGTGCATGATTAATGATGGCATCGAATGCAAGGAAACGGTTTGGCTTGTGGCTCGGATGGGTGGCTGCCGCACTGGCCGCAGTGTCGGCACTTCTGAGCATCGCCCCGTTTACGCCGGCCATCGTGCTGACTGCCCTGACGCTGCCGGGCGCGGTAGCGGCGACCTGGTTAGGTGCAAGGAGGCTTGGCGTGTTTGGTTTCTACTGGATCGTGCTGGCATTTATCGCATTCCCGACCATCACCCCGAGCTGGCTGGAAGTCTACGTTGTAATTGCTTATCCGTTGGGCCTGGTGCTGGGTGTCGCGCTGTATCTGCATTACCGTAAATCCTCGGCAAGCACAGAGCGAGAGTAATCCCTATCACCAATGCTGGAGGCCTGGCGCGGATATCGTTCAGGTTCGTGGGGGCCCGGGGCAGCGCGCCTGTTGTGGAAAATCGTGGACACAATCCGGGTACACTTCGGCTTATTTCAGTAAACTGTTCCCGTGTTTTTTCTGGATTTTTGTCAGTATGTCGGAACCTGTTCCCGTTGACCTTGTGGCCCAAACCTGGGAGCGAGCACTCAAGGCGCCCGCAAAGATACCGGCGTCGGCCGACGTCGTGATTATTGGAGGCGGTATCGTTGGGGTTTGCACAGCCTGGTTTCTGGCAAAGCAGGGCGTGAACGTTACGCTGTGTGAAAAAGGTCACATCGCCGGTGAACAATCCGGGCGCAACTGGGGTTGGGTGCGGGTGCAGGCGCGCGACACTCGCGAAATGCCGATGATCATTGACAGCCTGAACATCTGGCGTGGACTTGCCGATGAAATCGGCGAGGACGTCGGGTATGTCCAGACCGGTACTTTGTTTGCTGCAAGCAGCGATGCACAACTTGAAAAATTTTCCGCCTGGCTGAAAGTAGCCGACGAATACGGCATTGATACACGCATTCTCTCGCCAGAGGACCTTGCGCAACACGTGCGCGGCCATGCGGTGACATGGCGCGGCGCGATGTACACGGCCACTGACGCACGCGCCGAGCCGCACAAGGCCACGACCGCCATTGCCAGGGCGGCTGCGCGCAAAGGCGCCACTGTGCTCAGCGCATGTGCTGTGCGCGGCATAGAAACTGCAGGCGGTAGGGTGTCGGCAGTGGTAACTGAACATGGCAGGATTCGAACGTCGGTCGTACTGTGTGCCGCCGGTGCGTGGTCGTCGATGTTTTGCCGGGCACTGGGGGTATCTGTTCCACAGCTCAAGGTGCGCGGCACTGTGGTACGCACATCCGGGGGTGACGATGTGCTGGACGGCAATTTGTTTGATGATCATCTTGGCATCCGCCGTCGCCAGGACGGCGGTTACACGATAGCGCACGGGACGATGCTCGATCACCCGATCACGCCGGCCACATTCCGCTTTGCGTTCAAGTTTCTTCCTGCGCTGATGCAGGAGCACAAAGGCCTGCGCTTATCGATCGGTCGCGAGTTTCTCGATGAGTGGCGAACCCCGAAGACCTGGGCGCTGGACGACATATCGCCGTTTGAAAAAACGCGTGTCCTGAACCCCGCACCGAACCCGAAAGTGGTGCGTGGCATCCGGCAAAATATGAAAAGAGTGTTTCCCGGCCTGGCCAGTGCTCAGATTGTTGAGGCCTGGGCAGGCATGGTCGAGACCTCGCCCGACGTAGTGCCAATGATTGAGCAGATCGCGAGCATTCCCGGGTTTCATGTCGCCACCGGGTTCAGCGGTCACGGTTTCGGCATCGGGCCAGGGGCGGGCAGGGCCCTTGCCGGCTTATTGACCGGTAGCGATACGGGCATCGATCTTACCCCGTTTCGACTCAGCCGCTTTTTTGACGGCACGCCGATACGGCCACAAGCATCGGTGTGACGATCCGCCCTTCATAGGCCCACATGCGCATCTTTTCAAATGCGGCCATGGCCTCTTCGCGCTTGTCAATGTCGAATTCCGGCTCGCCATTACCACAACTTCCGAATCTTCCGATCACCCATTACGGGGGTACAGCGCTATCTGCCGAGCGGGTGGTCCGTGCCCGTGCACTAGGCGACGGTCAGAGTGCAAGAGGCGATGGACACAGCGGGATGGCCACAGGGAATCTCTGCAGAGATCAGGTATTTCCTTAGATTTTGATAGAATAAAGGCTTGCAAATCTTCATAATTGGGGCGAAAATACCCAATAATGAAAAATGAAATAAAAACTCTCATTGCTACTGTCTGCCGAATGGTACTCCACCCGATCGCCGCGGTATTGCTGAGATGTGGCATGACCTGGCGAGAGTTTTCTGAATTATCGAAATCCGTCTTTGTCGATGTCGCAACCAACGAATTTGGTATCTCCGGTCGTCCCACGAATATCTCGCGGGTGTCTATTCTGACCGGAATAAGTCGCAAAGAAGTGAAACGACAACGGGATTTGTTGCGCGAGAAAGCCAGTCCAACCCCGGCTAAAACGACGGATGCCACCCGCTTATTGTCCGGCTGGCACCAGGATCCGGAATTTACCGATGCCGCAGGCGTGCCGTCGGTACTGCCGCTGACCGGAGAGTTTCCGACGTTCAGCGATTTGTTTGGCCGCTACGGTGGTGATACCCCGGAACAAACCATGTTGCGCGAGCTCAACAAGGCAGGCGCAATTTCGCTGGACAAACAGCGTCGCGTGCAGGCGAAGAGCCGTTATTTTATGCCCGCAATGATGTCGGACAGCAACATTCGCTTGTTTGGCATGCACCTTGGCAGCCATGCGCAAACACTAAAAAACAATATCGCCAAGGGAGCCGGTACAGCACCTCGTTTCGAGGGTATAGCGATTGATGACCGGATACACGGCAAACACGTTGGTGAGTTTAATGCCTACCTGGAAGAGCGTGGGCAGAAATTTCTGGAAGAGGTTGACGACTGGTTGAGCCATCACCGCGTCGACGATGAAGACGATGATTCCGTCACTGTTCAATTAGGTGCAGGACTTTATGCGATCGAAGGATCGCCATAATCAGGTAGATGATCATGAAAAAATATACGCTATTGACGACGATAATTCTGGTATTGCAGCTCTCCGCCTGCGGTGGTGGTGGCTCCGGTAATGCGGTTATTGATGTGCCAAACATACCGCCTGTGGCCGGTATCTCACGCACCGTAATTACTGCAGGTACAATTTCAACTTTCGGCAGCATCGTGGTCAATGGTGTCCGGATTACCACAACGAACGCGTCATTTGATATTGACGGGCAGCCCGGCACCCAAAGTGACCTGAAGGTCGGCCAGTTTGTCATTGTAAAAGCACGGTTCAATGATGACCTTATGAGTGGCGACGCTACTGAAGTGATATTCGATGACAGTGTCACCGGCGTTATCGAGCTTATCGACGCCACACAGCAAAGACTGGTTGTGCTCGGTCAGACAGTTTTCACGAATGCATCAACGTCTTTCGATGACACCATTCCAGGCTCTGCATTGAGCGGGCTTGCCGTCGGTAATAGTGTGGAAGTCAGCGGATTGGTCAACGCCGATGGCGCGATTACCGCGACCCGTATTGAGCTCAAACCTGCCGGCACCGAATTTGAAGTGACCGGCCTGGTCGCAAATCTCGATACAGCCGCCAGATCGTTCAGTATCAATGAACTGACAATCAACTATAGTTCTGCGCAACTGGATGACTTTCCTGCCGGCATGATCGAAAACGGGCAAAACGTCGAGGTCAACGGGCTGAGTCTCGATGCTGATGGCGCACTGGTAGCCACCAGCGTGGAATTCAAGGGAAATTTGTTTACAGGCGACGACGGCGACCGTATTGAGATTGAAGGATTTGTCACCCGTTTCGTGTCCGCCAGCGATTTCGATGTAGCCGGTGTACCGGTGACCACTGATGGCGCAACACTATTTGAAGGAGGTGACGCTACGGATCTGGGCCTGAACGTCAAAGTGGAAGTGGAAGGAGACTTCAACGCTGATGGCACTGTCGTTGCGACCGAGGTGGACATCCGGCGTGCAAAAGCCGTGCGTGTAACGGCACTTGTTGATACGGTCAATGCCGCAGCCAACTCATTAGTGATGTTGGGCATTACTGTCAATATCGATGCACTGACACGCCTTGAAGACAAGAGCGATGCAGACCTTGATCCGCTGACTATCAGCGATCTGGCCAGCGGCGATTACCTGGAGGTGCGCGGTGCCGAGAACCCACCCGGCTCTGCCGCCGTGCTGGCTGCCATTGTGGAGCGTGACGATAGTGACGATGAAACCGAGTTGCAGGGTTTCGTCACCAGCATTTCAGAACCTGCGATCACGGTTCTGGGCGTCACGATCGAAACCGGATCGGCGGTCTTTCGCAACGCGAGCGACACCATCATCAGCCGGGCAGACTTCTTCAATCAGATCGGTGTCAATTCGCTGATCAAGGCAAGCGGCACTGAAACCGCACGCCAGGTTATTTCAGCGGATGAAGTGGAAATCGAAATCGAAGATTAGGCAGTGCGGCTATGGCTGGTGGACGGGTTAAGGACCGAAAATCAGTTGGGTGTTCTGAACACCCGTGGATTCGGTTCACCCTTGCGGGGATGGCCGCTGAACAGGTTAAAAACCGGTAGCTATTTATAACTACTGAAATCCTGTTTATCCGGTCTTCCCCGTGACGTTGATCTGCACGCCTTATTTACTGACTGCGGTGACGAGAATTCTCGGTAAGTCCTTATAGCCTCCCTGCCATTCACCGGCGAGACTGTCAGTATCCGGTCATTTCGAAGAAGGAGTTTGCTATGACACATATTGACAGCTTATTTGACAAAGCAGTTGGTGAGATCGAGCGCATGCTCAACACCAAGACGGTGGTAGGAGATCCCATCGAAATTGAGGGTAATACGCTGATTCCCCTCGTTAACGTTGGTTTTGGATTTGGCG
This sequence comes from Gammaproteobacteria bacterium, assembly GCA_013002925.1. GTDB lineage: Bacteria > Pseudomonadota > Gammaproteobacteria > Steroidobacterales > SZUA-146 > SZUA-146. Next base: position 4,922 of record JABDLQ010000429.1, read on the forward strand.
TTGGCGAAGGAGAAGGCACAGAGCCCAACAAAGGCGGTGGCCATGGCGGCGGCACCGGCGGCGGGG
>JABDLQ010000458.1 GCA_013002925.1 Gammaproteobacteria bacterium
TGAGCAAACCCGCCACTTGCCAGACCAAATGACACCAGACCTTTCTCACGAAGACCCTCGATCATTGTGCGATCCATCGCTTTTCGAACGACGTCAACCTCTTCAAGACTGTCAAACAAAAACGGCAGCCCGTAGAGATTCATACCAGGATACCGCTCTGCCAGCGAGCCGGCGGTAAAAGCTCCACCATGCAATTGGCCATTGCGCATCTTGCGCAAGACTTTTTTGTCATTGCCCATCACGCCACCGCCATAGAATTTGAACTTCACCCTGCCATCGGTGCGTTGCAATATTTCCGCCGCTCCCGATTTCATCTGCTTCATCCACTCAGATCCCTCCGGAGCCAAAGTGGCAATTTTTAACGTCGTGGAATCTGCAGCCATTGGAGCTGCAGTCAACGCCAGCACCGCTACAGTAACAAGTCCCTGTAAAATCTTGGTCATAGTTTTTCCTGGTATATACACAATAGTCTTCCCTGGTTAAAAATAGTCATCGGCCGTCGCTAACAGACGCCGCGCCTCTTCCTGGGCCATCACATTCAGCAGCGTGCTCCCTCCAGCGGTAGGATCTGCCGCCAGCACCGCATTCAAAAGCTCGTCATGCAGTTCGCGTTCATACAGTGTGCGCGCATAAAATCTCGCAAAGCTGACTTTGACACTCAAATCAGTGCCGTTGGAAAGCGCAATGGCCCGTTCGAAATAAGCACGTCCCTTTTCCGGGTTGCCGCCGAGCGCAGGAGACCTGATTGAATTCAACACACCCAGATACAAATTGATGTTGCCGACCTCGTAGCCGTCATTGATCTCGTCAAGCCTGGTCAGCAGCGCCTCGACTTTAGGCAATTCCGCCAGCACACCCCAGTCACCGCTGTTTGCCTGGATGTACGACAGCCACGCGGTCGCCAGGCTAAAGAGGGCTTCGACATCACGACTGCGCCGCTGATCAACAAAACCCTGCCATTGGTCAAAGCTCATCGACCGGATGTCACAGCTTTGCGGGTATTCGATGCAAAGCGCCCGCTGTGCATATTTCCAGGCCCGGGATGTCAGCCGGGTTGCGCGTTCCGGTTCATCGACAAAAACACCGCCGTAGGCCGCATACAGGGCCGCAGTGCTGTGTAACAGGTCGGGATTGTCCGGATCGCCCTGCACAAAACTGTCCAGCAGTAACAGGTAGGCCGGCACAGCCTGGCGGACAGTATCGGGATCATCCTGATCCAGCATGGCGCTGGTGAGATTGGTCGCCATGCCATCCACGGCGTTATTGATGACCAGCGAACAGCCTGGCAGTCCGATGAGCAAAAGCAGCATCAGCAGCAATCGAAAGCCTGTTGTAACAGCCGGCATGGCGTCTCCCTGTTCGGCGCCTAAACGTCCAATTATAGTAGAGTTTATCCCCGGGCAGGAGTTCCCTCCAGCACTAAGCTGCCGGATTCGCCGGCGCTCAGGAACTCACCGCCAGGATGACCTGGTTCATGCGCTGAACAAATGCCGCAGGGTCTTTCAGCTGACCCCCTTCGGCCAGAATTGCCTGTTCAAACACTAACGATGCGTAATCACGAAACAATTCTTTATCTTTTTCGATATTCATGCGCACAATCAAGGGGTGACTCGGGTTGATTTCAAGCACCGGCTTGACCTCGGGCATCGCCTGCCCGGCCTGTTCCAGCATGCTCTTTAGAAAGCCGCTGGGAGCGCCCTCCTGTGCAACCACACAGCTCGGAGAGTCCACCAGGCGGCTTGACAATCGCACTTCTTCAACCCGTTCGGCAAGCAATGACTGAATGCGTGCCAGCAGATCACGGTACTGTTCGTCGAGTTGTTGCTGTGATTCCTTATCCCCGGCTTCATCATCAAGATCCAGGTCGCCATGTGCAACCGAACGCAACGGATGATCTTCAAAGCTGGACAGATGGGTCACCAGCCATTCGTCAATACGATCCCCCAACAGCAACACCTCGTAACCACGCTTGCGCAATCCTTCAATATGAGGACTGGTGGACGCTGCAGTTTTACTGTCGGCGATCATGTAATAAATTTCTTTTTGAGCGCTCTTCATGCGGCCGACATAATCAGACAGGGATGTGGTTTCATCAAGGCTGTCGTTGTGAGTAGATGCGAACCGCAGCAGCCCGGCCAGCGCCGCCTGGTTACCTTGATCTTCGACTATCCCCTCTTTGAGTACTGCCCCAAACAAATCCCAGAACTTCTGATACTTTTCAGGCTCATCCCTGGCAATGGACGTCAGCAAACCAAGAATCTTTTTTGTGGACCCGGAACGAATCGCATCTACCGTGCGATTGGACTGCAACAATTCACGTGAAACGTTCAGTGGCAGGTCATTGGAGTCCACGAGGCCGCGTACAAACCGCAGGTAGCGAGGCAACAACTGTGATTTGTCTTCGAGTATAAATACCCGCTGAATAAACAATTTGACGCCATGCTGCTGTTCTCTTTCGTACAAATCGTACGGCCGCTGAGTGGGAATAAAATACAGTGAAGTGTAGTCGTATTTACCTTCGACGCGGTTATGTACCCATGCCAGCGGTTCGTCTATCGCATGCGCAATTGACTGGTAAAGATCCTTGTATTGCTGGTCTTCGATTTCGTTCTTGGGCCGTTGCCAAAGTGCAGTGCTGTCATTAATGACTTCAAATTCACCCTCCTCGTTTTGCAATCGAATCGGGATGCCAATGTGGTCAGAATAACGCTTGACGATAAACTGCAAACGCGAGGGTTCCAGAAACTCCTGCTCATCATCACGCAGTGTCAGCGTGATCCGGGTACCACGCCGGGCATAATCGCTGTCTTCGATTGCGTACTGACCGCTGCCATCGGAACTCCAACGCACTGCTTTGTCTTCACCAGCCCGCAGACTGTCGACCGTGACATGTTTTGCCACTACAAACGCGGAGTAAAACCCGACCCCGAACTGGCCAATCAACTGCGCATCTTTTTGCTGATCACCGGTGAGCCTGGCCAGATATTCGCGGGTGCCAGATCCTGCTATCGTGCCCAGAAACTCAGCAATTTCGGTGTGGGACATGCCGATCCCGTTATCAGTCACCGTGATGGTCCCGGCTTCCTTGTCGACCGACAAATTAATCTCAAAATCGCTACCTTCGGTCAGCAAATCCGGGTTTTGCAGCCCTTCAAAACGCAGCTTGTCGCACGCATCCGAAGCATTCGACACCAATTCACGCAAGAATATTTCCTTGTTTGAATACAGGGAATGAATCATGAGCTTTAACAGCTGGGTTACTTCTGCCTGGAACGCATGCGTCGTCGCAGTCATATGTGATCCTCCGGATTGCTGGCGAATATGGAATCAGATGAATGAGATAGTGTCACCTGCACCGTTTTTCAAGTCTCAAAATGCACATAGCGGGCAACAGCCCGCTATGTGCATTACCTGAGCCCTGAAAAACTAGATTTTTTCTTTGATGCGTGCAGCCTTGCCGGTACGTTCACGCAAATAGTACAGCTTTGCCCGACGCACATCACCGCGCCGCTTGACCTTGATCTCGCCAATGACCGGGCTATAGGTCTGAAAGACTCTTTCGACGCCCTCGCCATGAGAGATCTTGCGCACTGTAAATGCCGAATTCAGACCACGATTACGCTTGGCAATCACCACGCCTTCATAAGCCTGCAGTCTTTCGCGCTCACCTTCTTTTACCTTGACCTGAACCACTACGGTATCCCCGGGCGCAAACTCCGGTATCTCGCGGTTCATCTGTTCGTGCTCAAGCTCATCAATTATATTTGCCATGTCATTCACCTGCATTCCCGCACATTACGGGTCTTTTGGATTGTTGTTCAGCTCCTGGATGTACTCATCCAGAAGGTGCTGTTCATTTGTACTCAGTCCACGTTCTTCCAACATCTGTGGCCGCCTTTGCCACGTGCGTCCCAGCGCCTGTTTGAGACGCCAGTTTGCAATCTGCTCATGATCGCCGCTTGCCAGTACCGGCGGTACGGCGCGCCCATCAATAACATCCGGCCGCGTATAGTGCGGATAGTCAAGCAGTCCCCTCATAAAGGAGTCTTCGTCTGCCGAGCGCTCATCACCCAACACCCCCGGCAGTAATCTCACCACGCTATCGATCACCACCATGGCGGCAAGCTCGCCACCGCTCAGCACATAATTGCCTATCGATAGCTCGGCGTCGACGCCCATGTCCAGAACCCGCTCATCGACCCCTTCGTAGCGCCCTGCCACCAGGACCAAACCCGGCAGCTGAGCCAGCTCAACCGCTTTTTGCTGTGTCAGCAACGTCCCTTGTGGGGACAGCATCAGTACGGGTGCGCCCGGAGGCGCTGCTCGTTTCGCCGTCGCGATCGCCGTTGCCAGTGGCGCCGCTTTCATTACCATGCCCGGACCACCGCCGTAAGGCCGGTCGTCCACTGTGCGATGCACATCCGTCGTAAAATCTCGCGGATTCAGCACCTGCAAACCGGCCAGACCCGCCGTCATCGCCCGGCCAACCACACCACTTTCTGTGACGGCATCCAGCATCTTTGGAAACAATGTTATGCAGGTGATTTTCATCAGTGCCGTCCCGCTGGTCCGACTAAAATTCCGGATCCCAGTCGACAGTAATCATCCCTTCTTTCAGGTCTACCGCCTTGACCACCTGCTGCATTACAAACGGCACCAGTCGCTGTCGTTGATCATCGTCGATCACCATGACGTCATTGGCGCCGGTTTCCATCATTTGCGTGATACGGCCAAGTGTCACGTGGTCCGTAGTCCGCACTGTCAGACCGATTAAATCTGTCCAGTAGTAACATCCATCCCCGGCGTCAGGAAGGCAATCACGCGCTACGCCGATCTGCGCCCCTTTGAGTGCCAGTGCCGCATCGCGGTCAGTGACGTTTGCCAGCCTGGCAACAAGGCCCTTGCCTTGCGGGCGTCCCTCCAGCACCTCGTGCTGGCGCCACCTGGTACCATCGGACAATTGCCAGGGTTTATATTCAAATACATTAACTGGCGGGTCTGTGTACGACACCACTTTGACCCAGCCCTTGATCCCGGCAGCACCTGTGACGGTGCCGATAACGACCATGTTGTCGCTGTTCCGGGTCATTGCTGCTCACCGCATCAGGCGTCAGCTTTGCCCTTTCTCTTCAGCAGGTAACTTACCCGGTCGCTCACCTGAGCGCCCTTGCTGACCCAGTAATCCGCACGCTCGGAATCCACGTTCAGCTCCTGTTCCTGGCCTTTGGCCATCGGATTGTAGTAGCCAAGCTTCTCAAGATAACGACCGTCGCGACGATTGCGACTGTCGGTAACAACAATGTGATAAAACGGCTTCTTTTTAGCGCCGCCTCGCGATAAACGTATGGTAACCATATTCTGTCTTTCCAGGTACGTAAAAGGGCCCGCGGCGCTTGGCGACGCGGGCCGAACTAAACACGCGATTGTACGGTAAAAATTGGAAAAGTGAAGCTTTTTTGCTCGATTAATCAGCGGCGGCCCATTCCGGGAGGCATTCGCCCCTGCAAAGCTCTCATCATGCCTTTCATCCCACCTTTGGACATTTTTTTCATCATTTTCTGCATCTGTAGCTGCTGCTTCATTAGCCGGTTGAGGTCCTGAACCTGCAAACCAGCTCCATTGGCAATTCTGCGTTTGCGTGACCCATTGATAAGCTTGGGAAATTTACGCTCTCGTGGTGTCATGGAATTAATCAGCGCAATTTGATGCCGCAATGCCCGATCGTCGACACCAGCGGCAGCCTTGGCCGGCAACTTGCCCATGCCCGGGAGCTTGTCAAGCATCGCTGCCATCCCGCCCATGTCAAGCATCTGATTAAGTTGGGTTCGTAAGTCATTATAATCAAACGCTTTGCCTGTTTTGAGTTTCTTGGCAAGTTGGGCAGCCTCATCCTGATCAACCTTTTCCTGGACCTCTTCGACCAACCCGACAACATCGCCCATACCAAGAATGCGGCCCGCCAGACGCTCCGGATGAAACGGCTCAAGTGCCTCGATTTTTTCTCCGCTGCCCAGAAATTTTATGGGTTTGCCCGTGACATGACGAACCGACAGCGCCGCCCCGCCACGCGCATCACCATCGGTTTTAGTCAGTATCACACCGGTCAGGGGCAAGGCCTCATCAAAGGCCCTGGCGGCAATCACGGCGTCCTGGCCCGCCATGGCATCCACGACAAACAGTGTTTCAATCGGATCACACGCCGCGTGGACTTTTTGCACTTCGCTCATCATGTCCCCGTCGATATGCAGCCGACCGGCGGTATCCACGATGACCACATCCATTGACTGGCGTTTGCCTTCGGCGACGCTGCGCCGCGCAATATCCGCGGCTTTTTCCTTCACGCTGCTGGGTAAAAATGTAGCGCCCACCTGGCCCGCCAACCGTTCCAGCTGCAAAATGGCCGCCGGACGATAAATATCCGCGCTCACCAGCATCACTTTTTTGTTGAGCTTTTGCGTGAGGTAAAGCGCCAGTTTCGCCGCGGTCGTGGTTTTACCCGCACCCTGCAGGCCTGCCATCAACACCACGGCAGGAGGCTGGGTTTTGAGATTGAGAGACTCGTTGGCCTCACCCATGACCCGGGTCAGTTCGTCATTGACCAGTTTTATAAACGCCTGACCGGGCGTCAGGCTCCGTGCAAACTCCGCTCCAAGCGCCTGTTCACGCAGCGCGGCGATCATTTCTTTGACGACCGGTAAGGCTACGTCGGCCTCGAGCAACGCCATGCGCACCTGGCGCAGTGCCTCCTGGATATTCTCTTCGGTCAAACGCCCTTTGCCGCGCAGTTTGCCCATCACGCCATCGAGACGCTCACTCAGATTTTCAAACATAGTGATCCTGCTTGTGATCCATAATTGCGAAGGTTCAGTATAACGTTTGTGCAGGATTTGCACGAAAAAATGATGGTGAGGAAATTGTCGCGGTCAGCCTCGACCGGCATGGTGACATTGCGACTGAAAAAGCCCGGGTGACCCGGCAGAAGGCGGGCTACTACCAGTTAGCTTTGCAACAACACCAACTTCGGGGTCTGCCTAAATTTCAAACACATCGCCACGCTTGAGACGGTTGATCTTGCGTCCAGGTATCGCCTGAAGCACTTCTTCGAAGATCTGCTCCTGCATGCCTGGTTTCATGGCAGTCACCCAGATTTGGGGCTCATGCCGAAGTTTTTCGAGGTCCTTTGCGAGCGTCTGCGGACAGTAATGCCCGGCGGTCTGCGCCAACTCACTTTGCGAATTGGGAAAGCTGACCTCAACAACCAGTGCGCCCAGCTCTTCATAGT
>JABDLQ010000013.1 GCA_013002925.1 Gammaproteobacteria bacterium
CGACTTCATCGGTCATTTTGACCAGGAGACGATTGCGCTGAGTCACGCTGAGCTTTGCATTCGTCATTGCCAGATTGAGCAGTATTTTGATATTGACTTCACGGTCAGAGCAATTCACCCCACCCGCGTTATCGATAAAATCAGTATTGATTCGCCCATCGTTCAGGGCGTATTCGACGCGACCTAACTGAGTGACGCCAAGATTGCCGCCTTCACCGACAACTTTGCAGCGTAAATCGTTACCATTGACACGCACCGCGTCATTACTGCGATCGCCTGCGTCACCGTGGCTTTCGCTGGCGGCCTTTATATACGTGCCTATGCCGCCATTCCACAACAGATCAACGCGCATCGTCAGAATCGCCTTGATGACATCCACGGGAGCCGGGTCATCACCATCCACGGGAATATCCAGCATTTCCTTTGCGGCTTTGCTCAATGCGAGGCGCTTGGTGCTGCGTGAGTAGATGCCGCCACCGCGGGAAAGGAGTTTCTTGTCGTAGTCTTCCCAGCTCGAGCGCGGCAAGTTAAACAGGCGCTGGCGTTCTGCGTAGCTGGTAGCGGGGTCCGGGTCGGGGTCGATAAAAATATGCAGATGGTTGAAAGCCGCCAGCAGGCGCGCAGTTTTAGACATCAGAAGCCCATTGCCAAACACATCGCCGCTCATGTCACCGATGCCAGCCACGGTGAAGTCTTCAGATTGCGTGTTGACACCGATTTCGCGGAAGTGGCGTTTGACCGATTCCCATGCCCCTTTGGCAGTAATGCCCATGGCTTTGTGGTCATAACCAACAGAACCGCCTGAGGCAAACGCGTCGCCAAGCCAAAAGTTATAGTCGTCAGCAACCCCGTTAGCAATATCGGAAAATGTCGCGGTGCCTTTATCGGCTGCGACCACCAGATAAGGATCATCCGCATCGTGACGAACAACGTTCGCCGGCGGTACCAGTTTGCCATCGATCAGGTTATCCGTAATATCGAGCAGACCGAAGATCAGGGTTTTATAACAGCTGATGACCTCGGCCTGAATGGCCTCCCGATCGCCTTTTGGCAGTTTCTTACACACAAACCCGCCTTTTGCCCCGGTCGGGACGATGACGGTGTTTTTGACTTTCTGGGCCTTCATCAGACCCAGCACTTCCGTTCGGAAATCTTCCCGTCGATCAGACCAGCGCAAACCGCCGCGTGCGACCGGGCCGCCACGCAAATGTACGCCTTCCATGCGCGCCGAGTAGATGAACACCTCGAACATTGGTAACGGTTTTGGCAAACCGGGTACTTTGTGTGGATCCAGCTTGAAGGAGATATAGCTTTTGGCCCCGCCGTCGGGTGTACGCTGGTAAAAATTAGTCCGCGACGTGGCATTTACTGCCGCAAAGAAACTACGAAAAATCCGGTCTTCGTCGGCGCTGCTGACAGCGTTGATAAATTCTTTGATTACGGCGATTTGAGCATCGACTTTTTCAGAGCGCGCTTTGTCATCTGCCGCATTGTCAAATTTGTAAGCGAACAGACTCATCCATAGTCGTGAGAATTCCGGATTGCGCTGAAACACTCCTTCCATGTACAGCTGGCTAAACGGTAGACCGGTCTGCAACAAATAGCGACAGTACGCACGCAATAAACTGGTGTCCCGCCACGTCAGCCCCGCGCTGATCACCAGATGGTCAAAACCGTCGCTTTCGGCGTGACCCCTCCAGGCAGCTTCAAAGGCATCCTGGAAGCGCAAATTGATATCGGCAAGATCCGGCGTATCCGAACTTGTCGAGATCATCTCGAATTCCTGCAGATAGACCTGGCGTTCTTCACTTAAACGACAGCGGTACGGACGTTCACTGATGACCCGCATGCCCATGTTCTCGAGCATCGGCAGTACATCAGAGATCGGAATCGGATGGTTTTCCTGGAATATCTTGAATCGCAAGTGACTAAACGCAAATGACGCGGGTCGATAGAGCGCCATTCTGATGTCACTTTCTCCAGCAGCTATCTGATCAACCCGCTCAAGATCAAAGGTTGCCTCCATGGGTGAAAAATCTTCTTCGTAAGCCAGTGGAAAAGAATCGGCATACAAATCATACAGACGCGCACCGGCGGCATGGCCGAGGCGTTCGTACAGTGCGTCTCTCAGGCCGTCGCGCCAGGTCTGTATGGCGGCGACGATCTGCTCTTCAATGTGTGCAAGTTTACTGCGATGGGATGACGTGGGTGAAATGTTGACGATGCTCTGTAAACGCGCCAGCGCAGACTCTGAAATGAGCACCGTGGACTCGACAGTCTCGCCTTCAAAGCCCTGCAGCAGTATCGCCTCAATTTTCTCGCGAACGGCCGTGTTGTATTTGTCCTTTGGCACGTAAATCATGCACGAAATAAAACGCCGGTATGGGTCCCTGCGTATAAACAACTTGACGCGCTGACGTTCCTGTAATCCAAGCACGCCTTCTGCAATACGCTTCAGGTCCTCGTTGGAACTTTGAAACAGCTCATCACGTGGGAACGATTCCAGAATATGCATCAACGCCTTGTCGGCGTGGCTCATCGCAGGCAATTTGAAGCTGCGCATTACTTTTTTAATTTTGCGTCGTAACCACGGAATCTCACGGGGGCTGCGACTGTACGCAGCCGAAGTGAAGAGCCCCAGAAAACGCTGTTCAAGACGCGCTTCGCCGTGCTTATCAAAGCGTTTCACACCGATATAATCCATGCGCACCGGGCGATGCACCGAAGCGCGACTGTTGGCCTTGGTGATAATCAGCGGCGAACGCGATTTGACCTGCCTGAGAATCGCTTTTTCAACGTTGGGGTTATCAATTTTGGTCGGGCGACCGTCTTTGCCCCGCAAAATGCCCAAACCGGAGCGACGCCGGGGTTTGAGCACCAGTTCATCGTCGCCAGTTTCAAGCAGATACTCGCGATAGCCGAGAAAAGTAAAATGATTGTCGGCCATCCAATCCAGTAATGCCGCGCTCTCCAGGCGGTCCTGCTCGCGTACAACACTGGGTTCGTCGCGAATTTCACTGGCAATCTGGATCGCTTTTTCGCGCATTGCCTGCCAGTCGCTCGTGCATGCATGCACATCGTTCAGTGCAGATTTCAGGCGCTGTTTTAGAATATTTAACTTGTTTTTATCGCCGACCCGTTCCAGTTCCACATGGGCAAACGACTCACTGGTCAGATCGGCGCCGGTTTCGTCATCGGCATACAGGTATGTCAGAAGATGCTGATCATCACGCTGCACGCGCATGATGGGATGAATAGTTTGATAAATCGACAGACCAAGATCGTGCAGGACCATGGTGATTGTGTCGATCAGAAACGGCATGTCCTTACACACGGTTTGCAATACGGTGCGGTCCGGTGGCCAGGCGGCGTCAGAATCAGAGGGATTCACGATGTTAATCAGCATTTCATCGCGTTTTCGTTTGCGGGCAAAGTGCAGATGACTCAACGCCATCAGGCACAGTTGAGATGGAGAATGCTCGATCAGGTCTTCTGCAGGTACCGACCGAAAATACTGGCGTATGTAGGTTTCGATCGGAATGCCGGCAACAACCTGTTCATGTTCTTTGGCCTGGTAAACGATTTTATCGATGAGACGTTTTTTTGCGTCGTTGAGTCTTCTTTGCATGAGGGCGCCCGGGATTGAATACGTTGAATGACGGCTTCAGGGCAACCTGGGGACCGCCTGTTCACTGCAATTGCTGGTGTCCGGATTATAGCTGAAAGCACAGGCTATTCCTTGTACTATTATATCTGCCGCGACGCATCAAAAGCGGCTGCAAATGCCCCTTCAGCCAGGGCTCCTGATACACTGGCGCCATTCTAATCCCGGTTCGGTAACGCGACTATCATGAGCAAGAAAATTTCGTCGAATGCACCAGAAATGACTCCGGTAAAGGGAATCAGCTACGATTCCTATCTCATGCTGGAACAATTGCTGGATTGTCAGCACCGCATCAGCGATCCACCGCATCATGATGAAATGCTGTTTATCATTCAGCATCAGACCTCAGAGCTGTGGTTCAAGCTCATTTTGCATGAAATCGAGGCGGCCATCGGATTTATTCAACAGGATCATCTTGAGCCATGTTTCAAGATTTTGTCGCGGGTCAAGTCCATACAACAGCAACTGTTCAATCAATGGGCCGTGCTGGAAACGCTGACACCCAGTGAATATGTGCAGTTTCGCGGAGTGTTTGGTAACGCTTCGGGGTTCCAGTCACGGCAATATCGCGAATTTGAGTTTCGGCTTGGCAATAAAAACATGCGTTTTATCGATCTTCACGGCGGGGTAACGAGCGTCAACGGTGAACGCCTGGACCGTATTGCACGCGCGCCCAGCCTTTATGATGAGTTCCTGCGGTTTTTGTCGCGCAAGGGCTTCGAGGTTCCTGCTGATCGGGTCAACAGGGACTGGCGTTTGCCATACGAAGGCCACGCCGGTGTGGTGCAGGTATTCAAAGTGATTTACGATAATCCGCGCAAGCACTGGGATTCGTATGATATGTGCGAAAAACTGGTGGATATTGAAGAAAACCTGCAGTTGTGGCGTCATCGGCATATGCGCACTGTCGCACGGATCATCGGATTCAAACGCGGGACCGGGGGATCGTCCGGAGTCAATTTCCTAAAAAAAGTGCTCGATGTATCGCTCTTTCCCGAACTCATCGATGTCAGAACGGAGATTGGTAAATGAGTGGCGACCGCGGTGCGGAAATCGAGCGGTTTTTTTGGCTGATTCTGAATTTACTGGGCAAGGCATTCGGATTTTTAATGGCAATTGCCGGAGGACTGTTTGTGCTGAGCTACGGCATGGAATACTGGCGCACGGATGGTTCCATGTTCTGGAATGGCGCCGAACTGACCAGTTGGAGCGAACAGTGGCCTCTGCTTGCCAGCGGCGCCGCAGTCTTTGCGCTGGGCGTGATGCTGGTGAAAGTGTTGCCGGTCGGCCTGGACAAAGACCAACCAGACCGCTGAACCACCTGGCCGGGACGGTTTACAGCTCCTCTTCTTTACTGATTTTGTCTGCACTTGCGTTTAACGCATCTATGGCCCGATCGAGGTTTGCCACATCCTCTTCGGTCATCTCCGATAACAGCCGACGCTCGTACTCAAGAGCATAAGGAGCTACCTGGTTATAAACCTCAAAGCCGGCATCACTCAGTTCCAGTATCGAGCGGCGCCGGTCGCCGCTGTCAAAGTTACGCCGCAGTAGTTCGCGATCAAGTAACTGGTTGACAGCGCGACTCACCGCGACCTTGTCCATCGCAGTTTTCTCGGCGACTTCGCGAGCGGAAATGCCGGGATGTTCTGCCAGAATGCACAAGATCCGCCACTGCGGGATATTCAGACTAAAGCGGGCGGAATACGCCACGGCAATGGCCGAACTGATCTTGTTTGACAGGGTCGCAAGGCGGTACGGAACAAAGTTGCTGAGCCGGATAAGTGCTTGTCTCGAGATGGGTGATGTCATAAGTTGTCGAAATTTGTTATTTCGTTCCTGAAAAGTCGGCATCAGCCTTAATCATCACTTAATACGTGCGGGCATTCAATAGCCCGGATGGACAATGTGGGTTTTTGCAGCCCCGATTAAACGGGCGCCGCCATAATCTGATGCCGAATGCGCCGCTTGTTTGCAGGTAAATGTGTTGTCGGGCGATTCACCGCCAGTGATGACAACTGACCGGTCAGGCCTTGTAACGAGCGCTCCACCAGCCTGGGTGGGTTATACCGTCACCGCCCAACCACCTGGCTTTGCATCGGCATTTACGGCACGTGGGGGAGGGCAAGATAATCGTTTCCCTGCATTTCGACCAGCCGGCTGGCGGTGCGCTCAAATTCAAACCTCAGACGCCGACCGGTATAAAGTTGTGACAGCGGCACCGCTGCACTGATGATCAGGTTGACGCTGCGATCATAAAACTCATCTACCAACGCAATGAAGCGGCGCGCCTGATTCTCGAGAGTGACATCGAGTTGCGGGATTTCTGACACGATGACTGTATGAAACGTCCGTGCAATTTCCATATAATCTGCCACGCCGCGGGGACCGTCGCACAGGGCCGCAAACGTGAACCAGATAATGCCATCGGCGCGGCGTACTGTCGGCACGTCCCGGCCTTCCAGTCGTATGGGTATTGAGCGGGTCCCTTGATCGGGAGCGATCGCACAGAAGTATTCTTCCAGCTGACGCTGCGCATGGGTGTCATGAGGATAATGAAAAATATCCATGGTACGAAGTGCGAGCAGGCGATAGTCCTTGCCACCGTCGATTTGCACTATCCGGTTATGGCGTTTGAGGGCGGCAATCGCTGGTAAAAAGCGACTGCGTTGCAAACCACCGCGGTAAAGTTTATCAGGGGGTGAGTTTGAGGTAGCCACCAGCACTATGCCCAAATCAAACAAAGCATCGAACAGGCGACCGAGAATCATGGCATCGGCAATGTCGGACACAAAGAACTCATCAAAACAAATGACTTTGGCCCGGGCACGAAGCCGGGTGGCCACCTTCTGCAGGGGGTCTTGCAGACCTCCCGTAGTTTTTAACTGGTGATGTACATCTTTGATAAAGCGATGAAAATGCTGACGCATTTTTGGCACATTGTGAAGCTCAGCGTAAAACAGATCCATCAGGAAGGTTTTGCCGCGTCCAACGCCTCCCCACAGGTAGAGTCCTTTGGGTACGGGTTTGGATTTTCTGAACGCCCGACTCCAGAATCTTTGGGGTGCGTGAAGTTCGTTGAGCAACTGGTCAAGAGCCGCCACCGCGAGCCACTGGGCATCGTCAGCCTGCCAGTTGTTTGCTGCCAGGATCTGCCGAAACTTTTGTGCAAGACTTACCTCATGCATCGTGCTGTGGGGTGTACAAGGTAGTGATACTGCAGCCGTCCACAAAAAAGGCAGTGCGTGACACTGCCTTTTGCGAGAACCGCATAACGGTGCACGTTACTTGCCAAGTGCGGCGCCAATCCGGGGTGCGAGATCGAACAAATCACCAACGATACCAATATCGGCGACGTCGAAAATGGGCGCCTCCTCATCTTTGTTAACGGCAATGATCGTACCGGCATCCTTGATGCCGGTGATATGCTGAATCGCACCTGAAATGCCCAGTGCAATATATACGTCAGGAGCGATGATCTTCCCGGTTTGTCCGACCTGCATGTCATTGGGACAATAGCCGGCATCCACTGCTGCGCGCGAGGCACCGCAACCCGCACCGAGCTTGTCGGCAAGATCATAGATAACGGCAAAGTTTTCTTCACTGCCAACGCCCCGTCCACCGGCGACTACCCAGGCAGCCCCCTGCAGGTCCGGTCTTTCACTGGCCTGTGCTTCCAGTTTTACAAAGCGCGTGTGGTCTGGCAGGTCAGCGGTGGTTTCTGTTGGCACGATTGGGGCAGCATCGCTGCCGGCGACGGCTGCCTGAAATGACGCAGTACGCATCGTTAGTACAACTTTGTCAAAAGCCTCCACATTTTCATGAACAATGACGTTGCCAGCATAAATCGGGCGGCGAAAGTTTTTGGCATCTATTGCTTCCATGACGTCACTGACCTGGTGGACGCCCAGCAGTGCAGCGGCGCGTGGAGCCAGGTCTTTGCCAAATGTTGTCGATGGCATGGCGATCACGGAATACGGCGCGGCGATGGCGGCGATCTGTGGCGCCACCACAGCGGCAAGCTGGTGACTGTTATCAGGGCTGTCTACCTGCAACACCTGCCCGACTCCAGCCAGGGCTGCAGCTTCCGCACATACCGCCGAACCATTCTCTGCAAATACGATAATATCAACGTCTCCAAGTGGGGCGAGGCCGGTCAATGCCCGGGCCGTGGATTGGTTCAGTTGAGCGCCATCATGTTCAGCGACCAGGAGTGTTGTACTCATCAGATCAGTCCTCGTGTTTTCATAACGTCGACCAGTTGCTCGACAGATTCAACTTTTATGCCAGCCTCCCGGGTGGGTGGTGGAGAAAAATTGCTGGTGACCACATTTGGAATCGATGGCAGATCGAGACTTGCAGCCGCAATGACATCCAGCGTTTTTCTTTTGGCTTTCATGATATCCGGCATTTTTACGAACCGGGGCTCATTGAGTCGCAAATCCGTGGTCACGACTGCCGGCAGATCTACTTCAATCGTTTCCATCCCGGCGTCAATTTCACGGGTCACGGATGCTTTCTCACCGTTGATTTCCAGTGCCGAAGCAAACGTTGCCTGGGGACGCCCCCATAACGCGGCAAGCATTTGCCCGGTCTGATTGCGGTCGTCATCAATTGCCTGCTTGCCGAGAATCACAAGGCCCGGCTGTTCTTTTTCGATTATCCTGAGGAGTATATGTGCAGCGCCCAGCGGAATCAGTGGGGCATCGTTTTCAACAAGTATCGCCCGATCAGCGCCCATCGCCAGTGCGGTGCGCAGCTGTTGCTGCGATTCGCTGCCACCAATACTGACGGCGATTAATTCGGTCGCTACACCCTTTTCTTTCAGGCGCAAGCCTTCTTCGACGGCTATCTCATCAAATGGATTCATGCTCATTTTGACGCCGTCGGTCACTACTCCATCGCCGTCACGATTGATCTGCACGCGCACGTTATAGTCAATTACCCGTTTGACACAGGCTATAATTTTCATTCTTGTCTCCAGTATTGCATAAATTAATAAAGCGGATGCCGCCTATAAATTCTGATAATTCGGACCGGATCCGCCTTCCGGTGTAACCCAGTTGATTTGTTCATACGGATCTTTGATATCGCAGGCTTTACAGTGAACGCAGTTTGAGGAGTTAATCTGCAGTCGTCGGGCGCCATCTGCATCCTCCACAATTTCGTAAACGCCAGCCGGGCAGAAGCGCGTGCAGGGGTTTCCGTATTCCACGGTGCATTTGCTAATGCATAGGTCAGTATCCGCTACCTTCAAATGTACCGGTTGATCCTCCTCATGAGCGTTTGATGCAAAATACACCGAGGCGAGTCGGTCACGTGGTGGCAGTTGGCGTTCGACCCATTGATAATCCGGATCGGAGTGCTCGGCCAGCTTTGTCAGTGAATTGTGATCGGCGTGATTTTGCAATGTTCTGGGGAGTTTGCCAAGCGTCACTGTCTCGATGACTGCCGTGAGCAGGCCGCGCCATAGTCCCTTGTTAAAACCGGGACGAATATTTCGTACTTTGTGTAACTCGGCATTGAGCTTGGATGCGCGCCAGCGGGCATCAAATCCGCTAGTCGTGGCGGCTTCACTCAAGTGTTCGGCAGCAAGCATGCCGGTGCCGATAGCCATGTGAATGCCCTTGATCTTGGTGACATTAATCGTGCCGGCAGAGTCGCCAGCGAGAAGCGCGCCGGGCATGTCCATGGTCGGTAATGATTGCAGCCCGCCCTCGACGATTGTGCGTGCACCGGCGGACAGAATCTCACCCCCATCCAACAGCTTTTTATTAATCGGGTGATTTTTGAATTGCTGAAATGCTTCAAAAGGACTGAAGTTCGGGTCCGCATAATCCAGCCCGGTGACGAACCCGATGTAGACCCGGTCATCATCGAGTTCATACAGGAAACTGCCACCATAAGTCTTGCTATCCAGCGGCCAGCCGATCGTGTGTTGAATAGTGCCCGGCCGCGTGCGTCCTGCGGGCAGCTGCCACAGCTCTTTGAACCCTAGTCCGTACGTCTGCGGAGATTTGCCGGTATCCAGCTGATATTTGCGAATCAGCTGTTTTGAGATGCTGCCGCGACAGCCTTCGGAAAGCACCGTAAATTTTGCGTGGATATCAACACCGGGAGCATAGGCGGGACCGTGTTCACCCGCTTTGTTGACCCCCATGTCCCCGCAGCGCACGCCAATGACCTCGTCTGCATCATTAAACAATGCAGTGGCCCCTGCAAAACCTGGAAACACATCGATTTCCAGTTCCTCAGCTTTTTCAGCCATCCATTTGCATAACGAGCCGAGTGAAATAATATAGTTGCCATGATTTTTTTGCTGCGGGGGTGTCGGGAGCCTATAGGCGCGCGTTTGGGTCAGCCAGGCAAAACGGTCTTTTTGTGCGGCAACACAGATAGCTGGTTTGTGCTCCCGCCATTCAGGCAGCAATGTGTCCAGGTAGCCAGGCTCCATGACGGCGCCTGACAGTATATGTGCCCCAATTTCTGATGCTTTTTCCAGTACGCAGACGGTGGCTTCCGGATTGAGTTGTTTGTAACGGATGGCCGTCGACAGGCCGGCAGGTCCGGCTCCTACGACCACCAGATCATATTCCATAACATCCCGTTCACTCATGCTGGGTTCCTCAGTGCGTCCGTCCAACCGGCTTCAGGTTCGCGGATAAATTTGCGAAAGTAAATACGGACAAATTCACAGTTCCTCGAACCCCTCCAAATACGGGACCGCGGCCAGTTGCGGGCGGATTTTCTCGAGATCGCCAACGATTACTACCGTCATTTTTGCGGGACGGAGATATTTACGGGCGACTTTGTTGATCTCCAGCGCGCTGATCGCATTGATATGACTCAGGTATTCGCTCAGGTAGCTGTCCGGCAGATTATGCAAAGCCATGTAGGACAAGCGGCCGAGGAGGCCTCTGGGTGTTGCGTGTTGCAGCACAAAAGTTCCTGTCAGGTAGCTCTGGGTGTTTTCAACTTCTTCCACCGTGGGTGGTGTGCTGCGTAATTTTTCGATTTCCCGAAAAATTTCCGTGATTGCAGGTCCCGTTACATCAGTGGTAACCGCTGCAATCTGGGCCCAGTTGGACGTGCTGATACGCCCGGCGACACGACTGCGTGGCGAATAGGTGTAGCCCTTGTCCTCGCGAATATTCGCGGTAATGCGCGATGCAAAAGACCCGCCCAGCAGAGTGTTCATCTGGCTGAATGTGCGGTAAGCAGGCGCAGATGGCGCGAGCGCGGTCAGACCGATGATCACGTTTGCCTGGGGTGCACCGGGCCGGTCAATAAGTTTCAGACGGGCTGCATCTGTCGGACGCGGTGGATTGATCAGCACCGCCGGTCCCGACCGCCAGTCTGAGAAATCTTTTTTGATCGCAGCGAGGACTTTGTTTGCATCAAATTGCCCGGCCACCATCACATGACTGCGACGTGCGCCGAAATTATTTTCGTAGTATTGCTCTACCTGCGCGAGAGTATAGCTGTTTAATTGTTCCTCGCTGGGATAGCTGCGGCCATAGGCGTGGTCGCCGTACAGCAGCTTGTTGTAGGCAGCGCTGGCGATGGCACTGGGCTGGCTCAATGCAAGACTGCGTTGACGCAGGAGGTTGGCCCGTAGTCGCTCCAGCTCGCTCGCAGGAAAGGCCGGTTGCCGTATGGCCTCTGCAACCAGCCCAATTGCATCTTCGGAAAACTCGGAAAGAACCGACATGCCAATCTGGGTTACATCGACGCCGGTCGATACAAACAGTTGTCCGCCCATCCTTGCGCTTTGACGATTTATCAGTTCTGCGGAGCGGACCTCTGTGCCTTCTTTCATCAATTCGCCGGCAAGATCAGACAGCCAGGTGTGTTCGCCCTCGTTGGCGTTACCGGTGCGGACATCGACCACAATGGTAATTTTTGGAATTTTTCCAAACGGTACCAGTGTTATTTGCAGGCCGTTGTCGAGCGTGTGGCGCTGAAATTCAGGGAGCTCGAAATTGCGTGGTGGACCGCCAGGCGGTGGTGTCTGCTGGGCTATAACCGGCGCGGCAATCAGCACGCCCACCATTGCGGTGACCATGCGCAGAAAGATGTTCATGGCTGACCTCCGGTGGAAGCCGTGTCACCATCGGTGTGGATCTCCAGCACCAGGCGGTTGGAAGGCCGGAGCACCTCGCGTGCCGTTTCCAGAATGACCGCAGGAGTCACTGCATCAAACTCCTGTTCAAGGCGGTTAATCCGGTCCGGGTCATCGTCAAAAAGTGCAAAACAGGCCAGCAGGTCGACCACGCCAAATTTGGTGGCGCTGCCCAGTAGATCGTACAGGGACGAGCGAAACTTTATGCGCGCCAGTTCCAGTTCATCCGCGCTTACTTTATGTGTGCGCAAATCCTCCATGACTTCATCGATCATCGCAACAATGTCAGCGGGCTTGCTTGCGGCATCGTGATACAGGTAAAAATGCCAGTTCATTGGCCCGTTGTAGTTATACATGTTGCCGAGCAGGTTGACGCCACCGCTTACTGCCGCGGTCACGCCCGCGTCAGTCACAAGCTTTTGGTACAGACGACTGTCTTTGCCATTCAACAGAATCTGGGTCAGCATGCCCATCGCAAAATAGTCACGCGAATTGCGTTCCGGCATATGATAAGCGAGTGCCAAAGCGGGACGGGGTGCCCGCGGATAAACTTTGATGGCGTGTTTCTCCTCCTCCTGGCGAGGCTCGGAGATGTCCACCGGCGGTGGCAGTTCAGCAGCAGGAATGGCGCTGAAGTATTTATCGATCAACGCTAATGTCTGCTCGGTATCGATCGCGCCGGTCACTACCAGTACCGCGTTGTTTGGCGCATAGTATGTGTCAAAAAAATCACGCACATCGCTGAGCGTGGCCGCATCCAGATCCTCGAGATCCCCATAGAAATTGTGATTGTTGTACCAGTTCTCGTTGGCATATGCCGGAATATCAAGCCATGGAAATCCACCATAGGGTTGATTGAGCACATTGTTTTTGACTTCGTTTTTTACAACATCCTGCTGGTTTTCAAGATTCTCCTGCGTGATCTCAAGTCCTTTCATGCGATCAGCCTCGGCCCACAAAATGGTTTCGAGTTTGTTCGCCGGAACCACTTCATAATAGTTCGTAAAATCAAAGCGGGTCGAGCCGTTCAGGACGCCGCCATTGTTTTGTACGAGTTTTATAAATTCCATTTTGCCCAGGTTTTTTGAACCCTGAAACATCATGTGTTCGAACAGGTGTGCAAAACCCGTGCGATCACGTGGTTCATTGCGAAAACCGATGTTGTAATAGACTGCAACCGTCGCGGTGGGGGCGCTATGGTCCTCCGAGACCACCACTTTCAGACCATTGCCCAGCGTCGAGTAGCTGACAGGTAATTCCAGTTGGGCCCGCGTGGCTGGCAGATTACCGTTATCGGCACCGCTGTGCGCCAGATTATTGCCGGCGCAGCCGCCGAGCAATCCACACCCGAGCACTATTACAGTGAGCCATTGTTTCATGATCTGTCCTGTGAAAATAACCTGAGAGTCACACTCTGGTTACTTGGGTTGCATGCGAATCGCGCCGTCCAGTCGTATCGTTGTGCCGTTTAACATCGGGTTGGCGTAGATACTGGTAACCATGCGGGCAAACTCAGCCGGTTTTCCCATGCGTCGCGGGAACGGTATCTGCGACGCCAAAGATTCCTGTACGTGTTCTGGCAAAGCTTCCATCATCGGCGTCAAAAATATTCCCGGCGCAATGGTCATGACCCGCACACCGTCGCGCGCAAACTCCCGTGCAAGCGGTAAAGTCATGCCTACAATTCCACCTTTCGATGCCGAGTAGGCACTTTGTCCGATCTGGCCTTCAAACGCAGCAACGGATGCCGTATTTATGATCACCCCCCGTTCGCCATTTTCAGTTTCCGGATTGTCGCGCATCGCGTTGGCGCAGGTGCGGGCGAGGAGAAAAGTTCCCAGGAGATTCACTTTCAGCACCTGCTCAAATTTTGACGCCGGCATGGGTCCGTTTTTACCCAGGGCCAGTCCGGCACCGATAATGCCGGCACAATTGACCGACAACGTGATGCCGCCCATTTTTTCTACCGCAAAATCAACGGCCGCCGACACACTGGCATCATCGCTAACATCGGTGCGTACAAAGCTGGCACCTGAGCCAACTTGCGCAACCGCCGCGTTCCCGGCCTCTTCATTGATATCCAGTATCGTGACCTGACCTCCCGCGTCGGCAATTTCGGTAGCGACAGCGAGCCCTAATCCAGAGGCCCCTCCGCTGACGATGGCCTGTGCACTTTCTAAAATCATTTTTTCTACCCGTCGTGTACGTATGAAAATCGTAATAACCCGGTGTCGCAAGTGCGCCTGGTTTACACCTCCAGTGCAATAGCCAGGGCCTCTCCGCCGCCAATGCACTGTGAGGCAATACCGCGGTGCAGTTTGCGGGCCCGCAGAGCGTGAATCAAAGTAACAATCAAACGGGCGCCGGTGGCCCCGATCGGATGACCCAATGCACAGGCACCGCCATTCACATTCATTTTGTCGCGTGGAATTCCCACATCATGCATGGCAGCCATGGACACACATGCGAATGCTTCATTGACCTCGTAAAGATCAACATCTTCGGTGGTCCAGTCCAGTTGTTTTTGCAATTTGCTTACGGCAAACGATGGCGTGGTGGTGAACCACTCGGGTTCGTGACCATGACTGCTCGCGCCAACAATGGTGGCGAGCACCGGAATCTCGCGGCGCGCTGCTTCACTTTTTCGCATCAGCACAACGGCCGCAGCGCCATCTGATATCGAGGATGAACTGGCTGCAGTCACGGTGCCACCGTCGCGTCGAAACGCGGGTCGTAACGACGGGATCTTTTCGATGTCGCAATTAAACGGTTCTTCGTCCCGACTGACCGTGACTTCGTTACGGCGGACGGTAAACGTAACCGGTGTGATCTCGGCTTCAAATTCACCGCCATGCACTGCGGCAAGCGCCCGCTCGACCGATTCAATAGAGAACGCGTCTTGTTGTTCACGGGTAAAGCCGTATTTGTCAGCGGTGGCCTCGGCAAAAAAGCCCATCATGTTACCGTCGGCTGGATTTTGCAGGCCGTCAAAAAACATGTGATCGAGTACCTGCGTATGTCCCATGCGGTAGCCTCCGCGCGCATTGGGCAGCAGATACGGTGCGTTACTCATCGATTCCATACCCCCGGCCAGTACGATGTTGGCACTGCCGCTGATAATGGCATCATGGCCCAGCAGCACGGTTTTCATACCGGAGCCGCAAACTTTATTGACTGTTGTGCACGGGACGTGCTTTGGAATGCCGGCACCGAGTGATGCCTGCCGGGCGGGTGCCTGGCCTATGCCTGCCGGCAATACACAGCCCGTTAGCACCTCATCGATATCGGCGGCGTCCACCCCACTTTGGGTGACTGCGGCGCGATTGGCAGCGGCACCGAGGGTGACTGCACTGGCGCCTTGCAAGGCACCCTGGAAGGCCCCTATCGGGGTACGCCGGGCGGCTACGATTACAACGGGATCGCTGGTCATACTGCACCTGCCATGAGAATCAGTGAACGGCTGTAGATGGTAAGCGGAGCGTGTGGTTTTTGCCAGTGTCGCAAACTAACCCTCCGCCCGAAAAAGTTCACGCCCGATCAGCATGCGCCGAACTTCATTGGTTCCGGCGCCGATGTCATACAGCTTGGCATCGCGCAAAAACCGGCCCGCGGGATAGTCATTGATATAGCCATTGCCCCCCAGAGACTGAATGCTCTCCAGCGCCACCTGGACTGCACATTCAGACGCATGGAGCAGGGCAGCGGCAGCATCTTCACGCGCCCGTTGGCCACGATCAAAGGATTCTGCAGTGCGATAGGAAAACGCGCGGCTCGACTGTAAGCGGATAAACATGTCCGCGATTTTTGCCTGCATGATGCCAAAAGTTCCGATCGGTGCATCGAACTGTTTACGCTCCCTGACATAGGGCATGACAAGGTCCACGCATGCCTGCATTATGCCGATGGGTCCGCCGCTGAGAACCACACGTTCGGTATCAAGGCCCCGCATCAGTAAATAAACGCCGCCGTGCAGTTGACCAAGCAGATTTTCCCGCGGAATCTCGACATTCTCGAATACAAGTTCACTGGTATTGGATCCGCGCATCCCAAGTTTGTCGAGCTTTTGCGCAGTGGAAAAACCTGGCATGCCTTTTTCAATAATAAACGCCGAAATACTTTTTGAGCTGGTGTCTTTCTCCACGGTCCTCATGTAGACGATCAACACATCGGCATCGGGACCATTGGTAATCCACATCTTCGAGCCGTTGGCGAGAAAATAATCACCTTTGTCGATGGCTTTACAGGACATGGAGCCGACGACATCCGAGCCTGCTCCCGGCTCGGACATTGCCAGGGCCCCCACCCATTCTCCCGAACACAGCTTTGGTACGTATTTCTCACGCTGTGCTTCAGTCGCGTTCAGGTAGAGGTTGTTCAGGCACAGGTTCGAATGAGCACCATACGACAAACCTACCGCGGCCGATGCACGGGAAATTTCTTCCATGGCGATGGTATGGGCCAAATACCCCAGATCACTACCACCATAGTCACTGCCGACAGTCATCCCGAGAACTCCGAGTTCACCGAGCTTTTGCCACAAATCTGATGGGAATGTATTAGTCGTGTCGATATCCGCTGCACGCGGACTGATCTCAGTCTCGGCAAAGCGCCGCACTGCGTCACGCAGCATGTCAATTTCTTCGCTGACACTTATGTTAAATTGATTCATTTTGGGCCATTCAGTCAATACTTCAAAGAGGCATTCAGGCAGTTTTCTTCCTTGTGCCGTCGCATCTGTCGATGCGCTAGCGGTGCCATCATACCGCAATGGCCTGTCTGCACGTAATGTGGGCGAGTCATTTGTGTCTGGCTGGCACGCAGTAAAACGATGGTGATGCGTAACCCCAACTATCGCCCGGACGCTGCCTCACGTTGGGCAAGCAGATCCGGTTCGTCAAGATGCTCGAGAATGGCTGTCCGGCTGTGGTTTGCCAGGCGGCGCATGGCATCGCGCCCACTTCCGGTGCAGTGGATCGGCGGTAAAATGCGGATCCCGATGGGACCGGGCCTTGGCAGCAGGCGATCAGCTGGAAGTATGTATCGGGAACCTGTGATCACCAGCGGAATAACCGGCACCTGGCCGGCAACTGCGGCCGCGAACGCGCCGCTACGAAAATGAGCAAGACCGGGAGTTGCGGTAAATGTCCCTTCCGGAAATACAGCGACCGACGCGCCATCTGCGGCTTTTTCCACTATATTTCGTGCATCTTTGCCGCCACGATAGCGATTTTTACGTTCCACGAAATGGGCACCGATGCGGCGTAACAGAAAATGTACGAACGGAGCGCGGGTTACTTCACGCTTGATAACGAACGCATATTGCGGCGGTAACACTGCATTGAGAAGGATGCCGTCAATATAGCTGGCATGATTGGCGACGACGACTGCCGGTGATTCCTGCAACAGCTCCTGGCCGGTGATCGTGTGAGTGATGCCGGTCAGGCCGAACCAGATGAGGGCAGCCCGTCCGGTAATTTTGCGGCGTGTTTCAAGGTTTAGCGGTAACGCGACTAATATCAGCGCGACAAAACTTACAAGCGCGAGACACGTCACAGAATAGACGCCATAAAAACATAACACTGTGCGTTGGAAGAGTGAGGATTCGGTCAATTTATCGGCCAGGCCATGGGCAAATCCTTAATTTTCCTGAAAAGTGTGAACTGGTTCAACTTATGTCATCTAACCGTAATTTTGAGACACGTATCACTGTTGACCGGGGTATGTCAACGCATACTGAGCAACACGAAACTAGTGTCAGATGGGCAAAGTTGCACAGACACAGTGGAGCAACGCCAGGTTTTCCGGCAAATTCTCCGCACAGCTGACAACCAGAAGTTGTCGCTGAATAGTCCAAACACCAGCGGTTCCGATCAGGGATTGACAGAATCGCTAAAAGTTCAGAGGAAGTCTACGTGAGCGCGGTAATGTCAGGAAATGAATTCTCATCAAACGGTAGCAGCGGCAGTCCCGAGAAATCGGCAAAAGCTGTTGTGGACGAATTTTTGGATGCAATCTGGATGGAACGTGGATTATCCAAAAACACATTGGCGGCCTATCGCGCTGATTTGATGGCGCTATCGCGCTGGCTGGAGACGCGTGCTACGCGCCTGTCGGCGGCCACTCGCGATGATCTGGTGCAGTTTATCGCTGCACGGGTTGAGAAAGGTGCCCGACCGCGATCTACCGCCCGGCAACTCTCAAGTTTCAGGCGGTTTTTTCGTTATCAGGTCCGCGAAGGGCGGATCGATGATGATCCAACGGCCAACATCCAGATGCCGAAGATTGGCCGTACCCTGCCAAAATCATTGTCGGAAGGCAAAGTCGAAGACCTGTTGGAGGCCCCGGATACAACCGAACCTCTGGGGTTTCGGGATCGCACCATGCTCGAAGTCCTGTACGCTACAGGGTTAAGGGTATCCGAGTTGATCAACCTCCGACTGAGTGAAATCAATCTGAACCAGGGCGTAGTCAGAATCGTCGGCAAAGGCGACCGTGAGCGGTTGATTCCACTCGGGGACGAATCGATGAGCTGGATTACCCGGTTTATCGAGGGCGCGCGGCTCGAAATACTCCTCGAGCGTCAAACGGATTACCTGTTTCCGACGCGCCGCGGCGATCGCATGACGCGTCAGGCCTTCTGGCATATTATCAAACGCTATGCGCGCAAAGCCGGCATTGGCAAAGAGCTCTCGCCGCACTCCCTGCGGCATGCATTTGCGACCCATTTGTTAAATAACGGCGCGGATTTGCGCGTGGTGCAAATGTTGCTGGGACACAGTGATTTGTCGACCACCCAGATCTACACGCATGTTGCGCAGGAACGCCTGAAGGAGTTCCATACCAAGCACCATCCGCGCGGATAAACGCATCATTTGCGTCGAAACACGCCCCGAAATTTGTTAGTATCCTGACCCTCGTAAAATCGGGGCATCAATTCAGGAACAAGACTGCCCTGAAGCGGTCAGAGTACTGCACGCCATAAAAACTCCGGGGAACCACATTATGTTGAAGAATTTTACAATTACATTGGCCGCTATTGGCGCGCTGTTTCTGGGCGCGTGTGGAGCGGCGAGTGACACCACCAAAGCGGCGGCTGACAGCGCCAACCGGACTCCCAAGCAGGATTCCATAGCGGCTGACACGCAAGCCAAACCCGAGGGTTTGGAAGCCTTACAGGCGCGTTTTCCATCGTTGAAAGCAGACGCGTTCAAACCGGCACCTGTCGCCGGCTGGTACGAAGTGGTGTCTGCCAACGGCAAAATCCTGTATGTCTCTGCGGACGGAAATTATGCGCTGGACGGGGGACTGTATGATCTGAACACGGGCGCCAATCTAACCGAAGCGCATTACAACAAGGGGCGCAAGGATTTGCTGGCCAGTATCGACCCTGAAGATATGATCATTTTTTCTCCGGAAGAAACCAAACACAGCATCACGGTATTCACGGATATCGACTGTGGCTACTGCCGCAAACTGCACAATGAAATGAACCAGATCAACGATCTTGGTATCGAGGTGCGCTACATGTTTTTCCCACGCTCGGGTCCGGGTACGCCATCGTGGCAAAAGGCCACCACAGTGTACTGTTCTGACGATCGCAACACGGCGCTGACGCGTGCGAAAAACAACGAGCAGCTGGCACCGCTGCAATGTGACAGCTCAACCAAGGTGAAGTCACAATACGACACAGGTCGCCAGGTGGGTCTGAACGGAACCCCGGCCATTGTGACCTCCAGCGGTGAATTGATTGCAGGCTACCTCCCGGCCAAGTCGTTGTTAACCCGACTTGATCGTAGCGCCAACCTGGCGAAATAATCGCTTTGTTACCCGAGTCAAAAAAGCCGGCAAATGCCGGCTTTTTTGTTGTCAACTATTCTTCGAGCAATGCCCTCTTGTTCGGTTTGTCATCCCAGTCGGCGGCATCGGGCGGCGCGTCCTTTTTCTCTGTAATGACCGGCCATTGTTGCGCCAGCCGCGCGTTAAGATCGAGATACTCTTCCTGCCCTTC
>JABDLQ010000039.1 GCA_013002925.1 Gammaproteobacteria bacterium
CATCTTATGATCTTAGGACAACAATTCTAGCGTTTTTCTCAATTATTTTTTGTAATTCTACTCAAATAAAGCCGTCCGAACCGTTGCTTTCGTCACAAACTCTATCTTAGATCTTTTTATCGAAATACGCCATATCCTTTTGTTTTTAATGTTTATTTTTGATTTTTATCTGACAAATACACAAACTTTTTCACACTCGTCCGGGTATCTGCTGCCTATTGCAGCGGCGACCCCCTGTTTTTGCAGCTTACTATTTCAACACTGCAGATCATACACAAAGCTCCTCCCGGGGTTACACGGGAAAAGGCACGAGCTATGTAGTGATTTCTGTCGAGTGTATCTTGGGCCTTTGGAAATCAGCGGCGCTATAGCGGGCGAATACCATACGGTCAGGTTTGTGATCGCTTGAACATAACCTGACACCATCAGCACGGCTAACAAATACCATTATGCACCGGCAAGCACTTCTGCTTACGCAAATATT
Source organism: Gammaproteobacteria bacterium (assembly GCA_013002925.1). Lineage (GTDB taxonomy): Bacteria > Pseudomonadota > Gammaproteobacteria > Steroidobacterales > SZUA-146 > SZUA-146. The sequence goes on from JABDLQ010000039.1 coordinate 485, forward strand.
GTCATCGTCACACGACCCGATGACCCCGTTGTCAGAGGCTGACTCGAATGATCAGTTTAATGTCTGCAGTTCATCACACCAGAGTTCCGCCCGTTTGTTGCTGCAGTCGATGCTATTGTGAGTAAAATTCCGATACACTCACGAATTCTTCGCGATAGGGAGTCTGGCAGCTTGTTGTTTCGCACTAACGATAATGTGGCGCTGCTGGTAATTGTCATGATGCCAGCCATAAACCGTTCAGAATGGCGACACTCGCCAGAGCTGTCGGCAGCGGTAGCGCCTGCAAACGCAAACAACGTCTCGAAACCGGCCGCCCTGATAAAAAGCTTGCACGAAAAAAAGGATTTATCATGACGGGATTTTGCGGTTGGTTTCGACTTCAGGGTGGACCTGAAGAGAACAGTGATATTCAGGAGATGCGCCGCCATCTACCGCCACATGGCACGATCAGCGAAGCATGCCACGATGCCAGGTATTCTGTCGCCAGTAGCGCACTTCACTCCCACAGTCTCTACCGCAGCAGTACCTTGCTGGTAGTGGTCGATGGCACACCCGAAATATCCGCATCAGGTGAGTTGGCCGATGCAGGACCGGCGCGCCAGATTGCCGGTCTGTACCGGCAATACGGAGTAAAATTTACTCAACATCTGGGTGGGAACTATGCTGTCGCACTGTTTGATCTGGCCGGTTCAAACTGTGTGCTGGCAGTCGATCGCTTTGGCATTCGACCACTGGCTTTTGCCATCGTCGACGACCTGGTAATTTTCGGGTCGACCGCAACCGCCGTTTATGCACACTCACAGACTCCACGTGGTCTCGATCATCAGAGCCTCTTTAACTACGTGTATTTTCACATGATACCGAGCCCGCGCACTGTATTTGCCGGGATCAGCAAACTGGCACCGGCACATCAACTTGAATATAACGGTGGTGTCGCTCAACCCGTTCGTCATTGGCTACCACAGTATCACTACCAGAGTCCACGCGCGTTGCGTGGCAAGCTGTTGCCTCTATTAGGAAATGCCGTATCACAAATGTCAGGCCCGGCCAACGCCGGCGCATTTTTGAGCGGTGGTCTCGACAGTTCCACGATCTGTGGCTTGCTCCAGCAAACCAGTTCTGGCAAAGCACCGGTGTTTACTATTGGGTTTGCGCAGGAAGGATATGACGAACTGGAGTATTCCAGGCTTGCGACTGACCATTTCGGTCTTGATCTTACCGACTACTACATCACTCCTGGCGATGTGCTCGCAACGATCCCGGAAGTGGCGGCAGCATATGATGAGCCGTTTGGCAATTCTTCCGCTGTCCCTACTCTCATGTGTGCACGCATGGCCAAACGTGCGGGCATTGAGCAACTGCTTGCCGGAGATGGTGGCGACGAGTTGTTTGGTGGTAACGAACGCTATGCAATTCAACAGCTTTTTTCCTACTATCGATTCATGCCAGACTGGCTTGATCGTATGGTCATGCGCCCGGTGTTTTTTCGCGATGCTGTAAAACGCAGGCAACGGGGCTTTCAGCACAAAATCCGTCGCTACATCGAACAAGCCTCGATGCCAATGCCTGATCGCACACAGAACTACAATTTGCTGCATATGTTGGGCGCTGCAACTATATTTAGTGAAGATTTTTTGCGCCAGATAGATACTGAAGAACCGGTGCAATTACTCCGCGAAGAGTACTGGCAAAAGGGTCCGCCCAATCAACTCGAGCGCTTGTTGTTAATGGACTACAAATTTACTTTAGCTGACAATGATCTTCGCAAAGTAAACAGGATGTGCGAATTAGCCGGGGTGCAAGTTCATTACCCCATGCTGGCTGACAACGTCGTCGACTTTTCAAATGACATTCCCGGCAACGTCAAAATGCGCAGACAAGAGCTGCGAGCATTTTACAAGCAGGAAACCAAAGGCTTTTTGCCAGAGAAAATTATCAACAAAACCAAGCACGGATTTGGCCTGCCGTTTGGTGAGTGGCTCAAGCAAGATGCCGATTTGTCTTTGGCTGTCAGTAGCAATATTGATAAGTTACGAAGCCGTGCCATTTTTAATACCGCGTTTATCGATGACCTCAAACATCGCCACCAGACGCAACATGCCGCTTATTATGGCGGCCTGGTCTGGGTTCTGGCAATGCTGGAAGAATGGCTGACACAGCACCGTCTGGACATCTGATCGTCTGCGGTTTCGCTATCGATCAGACACCACAGCGTACTAAAAACCCTGGTCAGCTGGAGAATCGGAACCCGGGATGCCCGTTACGCGAGAATCGCAACGGTAGACAAACGCACGGCTCACGTAATTTTCTGCTTGAGATCAGGCCGCAAACTGTACCGGCGCTTCAAAATAGCTGCGCAGCAGGCGCAGGCTAAAGCGCCAGCCCACATGGTCACCGAATCCGACGCGTGGAATTTCGAAGC
>JABDLQ010000056.1 GCA_013002925.1 Gammaproteobacteria bacterium
CCCTAACGCTACATTGATTTCCTGGAAGCCCCGGCATATTCCAAACACAGGAGTCTTGGTTTCCAGAGCAGCATTAATCAGCGGGAGTGCCGTCGCGTCACGTTCCGGATCGATTTCGGTGCTGACCTTGCTGTCCGAGCCGTCATAATGATGAGGCTCAACGTTGGAATAGGCGCCGGTCAGCATCAGACCATCAACATGGCTTAGCCAATGCTTCATAGGTGTGTTCTCCGCGAGCGCGGGAAACAACACCGGTACGGCGTCCATGGCATCGACCACCGCGCGAATGTATTTGTGACCGACAGAATGGAAATGATGGGGTTCGTCGCGCTTGTAATCCGCTACGGTACCAATAATGAGTTTGTGAGGGGCAGACAGAATACCACCTCCAAAAATATCCGACTAATGCGATACCTTAGCAAATGCTTATACATTTACAAACACGATGCCCGGGCCTGGTCAACAAGGAAACTTGTGCAGGTGGGTTTTGATACGATGATGCGTGATCAGGGTAAGGGTTTCACGTGTTTGTGATTGATTACGCGACAGCAGTCTAGCGATCAATACCACCCATGCACAGGTACTTGATTTCGAGATAATCGTCGAGTCCGTATTTGGAACCCTCGCGTCCCTGACCTGATTCCTTGATTCCGCCAAAAGGCGCCATCTCATTGGAGATGACCCCCTCGTTGATGCCCACGATTCCATACTCCAGCGCCTCGGCCACGCGCCAGACACGGCCAACATCGCGGGAATAGAAATAACAGGCCAGGCCAAACTCCGTGTTGTTGGCAAGTTCAACGGCTTCCTGTTCTGTCGAAAACGAAAATACTGGCGCGACCGGCCCGAAGATTTCTTCTTTGAACACACGCATATCAGGAGTCACTTTGGTTAGCACCGTCGGCTGGATGTAGCTATCTCCTGCGTCCGCGCGTGCTCCGCCGCAGACGACGTTAGCCCCGCGCGACACCGCATCGTCAATAAATGTCATCACGTCATTGCTGGCCTTTTCATGTATCAGTGGACCAATAGTCGTCTTGTCATTCATGCCGTCGCCAATGACCAGGCTCTCAGTGGCGCGCGCCAGTCGGGCAACAAATTCATCGTAAACGCTCTCTTGTACCAGCAGACGATTAGCGCAGACACAGGTTTGCCCGGCGTTACGAAATTTGCAGATCATCGCACCGGCCACAGCCTGATCAAGATCAGCATCGTCAAATACAATGAAAGGGGCGTTCCCGCCCAGCTCCATGGAAGTGCGTTTGACCGTTTGCGCGCATTCTGCGATCAGTTGCTTGCCCACCGGCGTGGAACCGGTAAAAGTGAGCTTGCGCACTGCCGGATTGGAGGTCAACTCCGCACCGATTTCTTTCGTGCGTCCCGTAACGATATTGATGACTCCCGGCGGAATGCCGGCGCGTTGCGCCAGTTCCGCAACGGCATAGGCCGACAATGGTGTTTCATTTGCAGGTTTGCACACGACCGTGCAACCGGCCGCCAAAGCTGGTGCAATCTTGCGCGTGAGCATGGCATTTGGAAAATTCCACGGTGTGATACATGCGACCACACCAACCGGTTGTTTGATCACAACCAGCCGTTTGTCCTGAGCGGGTGGGGTAATGGTATCGCCGTAGATGCGTTTGGCCTCTTCGGCAAACCATTCTATATACGATGCCCCGTAACTGATTTCACCTCGCGCTTCGGCCAGCGGTTTGCCCTGTTCCGATGTCAATATGCGTGCGAGATCTTCCTGCGCCGACATCATCAGTTCGAACCAGCGTCTGAGCAGCTTTGCCCGCTGTTTGGCCGGCGTACTTCGCCAGCCCGGCCACGCAGCCTCAGCAGCAGCTATGGCTCGTCGGGTTTCGGCAGTACCGCAGGTGGCAACCACTGCGAGCGTTGCACCGCTGGCCGGGTTTGTAACAGTCTGGGTGGCGCCATCATCGGCGGGAGCCCATTCGCCATTGATATAGGCGCCGTCTTTCAGCAGGTCCGGATCATCGAGTGTCAGTGTCATGTTGTCTTCTTTACAGTAGTTGTCAGTGCAACGTCAGCGCCATTAGTCGTTGTGGCTTGGGAATGCAAAAGACCGGGATTCACGTACACCACCGGCCGGCCAGCGCTGAGTGATGGTTTTTCGATGGGTATAAAACCTCACCGCGTCCGGTCCATAAGCGTACAGATCGCCAAACAAAGAACGCTTCCAACCGCCGAAACTCTGGCTTGCAATGGGTACCGGGAGCGCCACATTGACACCTACCATGCCCACCTCGATGTGATCGGTAAAGTATCGTGCCGCTTCGCCATCACGCGTAAAAATGCAGGTGCCATTGCCGAACTCATGGGCATTGATCAGGCGCATGGCTTCCTGCTGCGAATCTACCCTGACAACACACAGCACCGGACCGAATATTTCCTCCCGGTAAATGCGCATATCAGGCGTGACGTGATCAAACAGGCTGGCACCCAGAAAAAATCCGTCTGCATGGTCAGCGACAACGAGGCCGCGTCCATCGACAGCAAGGTCAGCCCCTTCTGTTATGCCCGACTCTATGTGCGCGCGCACTTTGTCACGATGCTCGCTGGTGATCAGGGGGCCCATATCATTGCTTGCATCCGCGCCATTACCGATTTTGAGTGAATCTATCTGGTGCTGGAGTTTTGTAACCACCTGATCTGCAGTTTTTTCGCCAACACAAACTGCGACAGAAATCGCCATACAGCGTTCACCACAGCTGCCAAATGCCGCCCCCATCAGAGCGCTGACCGCATTGTCGATATCGGCATCCGGCATCACGACCGCGTGATTCTTTGCTCCGCCCAACGCCTGGACCCGTTTGCCGGCCTGCGTTCCGGTCTGATAAATGTATTCAGCGACAGGGGTTGAACCGACAAAACTTACCGCAGCAACACGCGCATCGCCAAGTAGTGCATCGACAGCCACTTTATCGCCGTTGACCACATTAAATACGCCATCAGGCAAACCCGCACGGGCCAGCAATTTGGCTAACAGCAGGGAAGGACCCGGGTCTTTTTCGGACGGTTTTAATACAAATGTATTACCGCAAGCGATCGCGATTGGAAACATCCACATGGGTACCATTGCCGGAAAATTAAACGGAGTGATACCAGCGACGACCCCCAAAGGTTGCTGTTCCGACCAGCAATCAATTCCCGGCCCGGCATTCTTGGAATATTCCCCTTTCAGTAAATCGGGCGCACCACAGGCATATTCAACAACTTCGATACCGCGGCGAATTTCGCCCATTGCGTCGTCGATGACTTTACCGTGTTCTTCGGTCAATAGCGCGGCAAGTTCTTCGGCGTGATCCTCGAGCAATTGCTTGAAATTGAACAGCACGCGGGCACGTTTACCGGGCGGCGTGTCACGCCACGCGGGAAATGCTGTTCCCGCCGCTGCAACTGCTGCGCCCACAGTCTCCTGTGATGCCAACGCTACGCGCTTGCAGACCTGTCCTGTGGCCGGATTACTGACCTCCAGGTGGCGCCCGGAATCGTGCAATTTGCCATTGATATAATGACCAATCAGTGATGGTGCTGTGCCGGCACTGGCAACGCGCGGATTTGTAGACATCGAATTTTCCTCACACGGCTGCAACTAAACCAACAGTTTAGCGCAAAAACGCGTTTACCGATTAATCCAGTTCATCAATCACGTGACGAACGTGTTCGAAGGCACGGTGGAGATCATCCGGACGGGAATTCAGAAACGGTGAAAACTGAAGAGTATCCATACCATTACGGATCACCAGGTCATGCTCCCAGAAGCATTTTTTATGTGCTGCCAAAC